>RFQQ01000154.1 GCA_009924875.1 Actinomycetota bacterium
CAGTCGGTTAGAGCGCATCCCTGATAAGGATGAGGTCACAAGTTCGATTCTTGTTAGCCCCACCACCCGGAGCCGGTTGAGGTCGCTCCCGGCACCGACTCAGCCGAGCGAAATCGCCATGTGGCCGATGGCCTCCTCGTCGGTCGAGTTGGCCACCGAGGCCAACACCGTCGCACCCGCTGCGCCGTAGCGCACGGTGAGCGTGTTCGGCATGAGCACCATCGACGTGAACCGGCACGACATCCCGGTTACCCGTGTCGGATCGCCGCCGAGTGTGTCATTCACCACGACCGTTAACGCCCGGGCCGCCGTCGCTGTCCCATGCAAGATGATCCCGGGCAGGCCGTGTTCAGCAGCGTGAGCTGAATCCGTATGGATTGGGTTCCAGATCCGCGCGCACTCTGAATAGGTGTGCGCCGCGAACCGGTCGACGGCCACCTCGACCTCCTCCCACTGCTCAGGCTCCGAGCCGTCCGTCGCGATCTCGAGCAGCGGCTCACCAATCGACGATCCGCCACCGTCGAGGAATTCGCCTCGCAGCATCATCGACTCCTCCGTCGACACGACCGGCGCTCCGGATTCGTCGGTCGTCTCGAGACCGAACACCACCAGCACTCCGGCACGGGTCTCTCGGGTCGCTCGGATCACGCACGAGGTCATGAGCGACTCGGGAGGTCGCAGCGGACGGTGCTGGCGCGAGACGTGCCCGGCATGCACCATCGACCCGAACGGCGCGGTGAGGCCGTGCTCAGCACTGAGCACGGCCATCGCGTCGACGATCACCGGCCACTCGAAACACACCGGGAACATCGGATGCACTGCCGGGGTCACCGAGGTGTCGAAGTAGCGATCGTTGCCATCTCCGATGGACGCCGCGTACGCCATCGTCCAGCGGGCGTCGACCACGGCTCGTCCGGTTGGGGTCTCAACTCCAACGATTCCCGCGGGCACAACCATGTTCGAACCGTACGGTTCCCCAACGACTGAGGGCGAGTCCCGAAGCTCAATCCGAGCCCGCGCTCTGGATAACTTGCGAGTCCACCCTCGTCCACCCTCGAGGAGACCTGTGCCCCCCACCCGAAACCGTCGCCGTCGATCGATCATCCTCACCGGCGCTGTGCTCATCGCCCTGTCGGGTCCCGGCCAGACCGCCGGCTTCTCGGTGTTCGTCGACCCGATCACGGAGGCGCTCGACGTCACCCGCGGCCAACTCACCTTCGCCTATCTCATCGGCACTCTCGCGGCGTCGACAACGGGGACCTGGCTTGGTCGCCGCCTCGACCGGGACGGTGTCGCGTCCGGACTTCGCCTGGTGGCTATCGCCCTCGGCTCCGCCGCAGTTCTCGCCGC
>RFQQ01000155.1 GCA_009924875.1 Actinomycetota bacterium
TGTTGTCACCGAAGGGGTCCCAAGCCCGGATGCCTGGGACGCCGAGTTCGGACACCGGCCGGTCGATGTTGTCGAGCTCAGCGGCCGAGTCGAGGACGACTGGCTCGCCTGCATCGACCTCGATCGGCGCTGCGGTGATCTCAGGAAGCGGCGAGATGTCAGCGGACGGGGGCCGCTCCCGCAGAAGCACCACCGCGAGCGTCGCGATGACGGCGAGGATCAATCCCCCGACGACGAGGGTGCGACCCGAGTTGGCCGGAAGCGGCACGCCGAAGATCGTCGAGGACTCGTCGGCTGGCTCTTCGCGGCGGTCCCCGGTCGCCGTATCGGCCGGTGCCGAGTCCGCTGCCTCGATCGTGGGCTGGCCGACGACGCTCGGCCGAGACGCGGTAGGGCGGTCATCGGTGACGGCTGCCACTCGGTCGGTGATCCGCTCACCCGCATCGCTCGCCGGCACGACCGGTGAGCCGTTCGCGTCACGGCGCGGCTCGGTGCGCACGGGCGGCGGTTCGACGGGAGTGCCGTCGATGTGAGGCGGCGTGGTGTCGACCGCGATGAGTTCTTTTCGGAGGTCGGCGCCCGTCGGTGGACGATGCGCCGGGTTGCGGGCGAGCGTCTTGTGGATGAGATTCACCAACCCGAGCGGGAGCGTCGGACGAAGGTGGGCGAGGTCGGTTGGGTCCCGCTGGAGCCGCGCGAGGGCGGTCTCGGCGTCGTTGTTGCCAAGGAACGGAACTCGGCCAGCGAGACATTCGTAGAGGACGAGGCCAAGGGAGTACAGGTCGGCACGACCGTCTAGGCGATGGCCACGCACCTGTTCGGGAGCCAGGTACTTCGCGGTGCCCATCATCACGTTGTCGCTGGTGAGGTCCTCATCGATCGTGTCGAGGGCCTTCGCGATCCCAAAGTCGGTGAGCAGCACGCGACCGTCCTGGGTGAACAAGATGTTGCCCGGTTTCACATCGCGGTGTACGAAGCCCGCCCGATGCGCCTCGTCGAGCGCCCCGGCGACCGAGGCGCCGATGTGGATGGTCAACTCCGGGCCGAGCCGCTTGCGGTTGTCGAGCACCTGACGGAGGCTCTGTCCCTCGATCAACTGCATAACGACGGCCTGACGGCCGTCATGCTCGAAGACATCGTGCACCGTGACGATGTTTGGATGATTGAGGCGCGCGACCGCGATCGCCTCCCGACGGAATCGTTCGGCGACAACCTCATCGGAGGCGAGGTTCGGCTTCAACCACTTGACCGCAACCCGTCGGTCAAGTTGTTCGTCTACCGCCACCCACACCTCGGCCATACCCCCCTGGCCGATGCGCCGTTCGAGCCGAT
>RFQQ01000156.1 GCA_009924875.1 Actinomycetota bacterium
ACATTCTCGATCACCGCGAACGTGTGGGTCAGCACGTCCTTGTGCCGGTGGATCGGGTCGTGCTCGAGGCGCATCGCCGGCAACTCCGGGAGGAACTGATCGGCCAGTCCCGTCTCCACGAGGAACCACAGGCCGGCGGTCGGATGATCCAACGTGATCAACTTGTCGAACTCATCGCGGATGCGCTCCGCCGACACGATCTCGAGCCTCGGGGCCATCGCTCGAACCGCCGCGACCAACTCATCGGTCGGTTCCAATCCGAGGCCCGCGAGGAACCGAGCAGCCCTCAACATCCGGAGCGGGTCGTCGCTGAAACTCACCTCAGGGCCGAGAGGTGTGCGAAGCACGCCGCTCATGAGGTCTCGGGCTCCATCGAAGGGATCGACCAGGGTCGGCGTGCCATCTCCAGTGACCTCGAGGGCCATCGCGTTCACGGTGAAGTCACGACGGGAAAGATCGGTCTCGACATCGTCGGCGAACACGACATGGGGCTTGCGCGAGTCATCCGTGTACGACTCGGCCCGGAAGGTGGTGATCTCGTAGGTGCGCTGCCCTGAGCGCGCGCCGACCGTCCCGAACTTCTCCCCTTGGTTCCACACCGCGTCCGCCCAGCCGTTGACACAGGCCTTGATCGCCTCGGGACGGGCATCGGTGGTCAGATCGATATCGAACTCAGGCGAGGCGGGATCGACCCGGCCGATCATGAGATCGCGCACCGAACCGCCGACGATGTACAGGCGGTGACCGGCCTCGCGGAACCGGGCCGCGATGGGGGCCAGTTCGTCGAGCACGGCGGCGAAGCGATCGGGAACCATCTCGTCCGGAGGCTACTTGCGCCCCTACCGGACCCGGGGTGAGCGACCGAGCGCCCTCTGCGCATCCATCGCACTACCGTCGAACTCGGTGGACACCTCCAATCGACCGCTCGTGGCCGACACGCCGGCACGCGAACAGCGACCGGAGGGCCACTCCCGACCCCGGTCGCGCACCGAACGGGCGACGCTGATCGACTGGCCCTTCGATCCCTCGGTAGCGATGCTCCAGCCGATCGATCACACTCGGCGGGTCATGCCGTCCGATATCGACGAACTTGTCCAACGGGCGGCCGAGGAGGGTCGGAGAGCCGTCCGAACATCAGCGCTCTTCCCTGGATCAGCCGATTCGGCGCTCGACCTCGGCTTCATCCCGATCGACGAGCTGGTGCTGCTGCGGCGATCACTTAACGGCGACACGGGAGGAGCGCGCACGGGCCGAATTGGGCGCCTCGGGAGACGCCGTCTTGACGACGCGGCGCGAGTCGATGTGGCGGCCTTCGGTCCGCTGTGGGG
>RFQQ01000157.1 GCA_009924875.1 Actinomycetota bacterium
CCCCCGAGTCGCTAATGAGCCCCCGCGACTCGGTCGCGACCATCGCCGGGAGGCTCGAGTCGCGGGGGCTCATTAGCGACTCGGGGGTGTTCGAGTGGTACGTCTCGCAGCGCGGCGGCCTCGAACCGACCCCCGGCTTCTACCGGATCGCGCCGGGGTGGCACATGGGCGATGTGCTCGGGGTGCTTCGGACACCACCGAGTGAGACCTATGCGCGCATCACCTTCCCGGAGGGTTTCACCGTGGAGCAGATGGCGGCCCGCGTCGGTGAGCGCATCGAGCAGATGGAGTCAGACCGGTTCCTCGAGATCACCCTCGACCCGACGCGCACCGTTCCGTACCGGCCGGGCGATATCGCCTCCCTCGAAGGGCTGCTCTTCCCCGACACCTACCAGGTCTCCAACGCCGACAACGAGGGACAGTTGGTTGAGCGGATGATCGAGCTCATGGAGCGGGTCGCCCTTCAGGAGGAACTCGACGCTGGTGCCGAACGACTCGGTTACACCCCCTACGAAGTGCTCACCATCGCGTCGATGATCGAACGCGAGGCCAAGGTGGAGGCTGACCGACCTCGGATCGCCCGGGTGATCTACAACCGTCTCGAGATGGGGATGAACCTCGAGATCGACGCGACGCTCCGCTACGGCCAGGAGCCCGACACACCGTTCTCGGTGCTGCGGTTCACCGACTCCCCATACAACACGTATCTCTACGGCGGTCTGCCACCGACCCCGATCGCGAACCCGGGTCGCGCCTCGATTCGAGCGGCGCTCAACCCGTCGCCGGATCCAGCCTCCGGAGATCCGCTCTGTCAGGTGCTCGACGATCCGACGACCGGATGTCGGCTGCTCTTCTACGTATTGGCCGACTTCGATGGTGGACACGCCTTCGCGGTGACCTTTGAGCAGCATCAGGAGAACATCGCCGCAGCCAGTCGCGCCGGGGTGCTTCCGTGACCGCTTCGCGCGAGCGCGTCGCCGTGGTCGGCCATCCGGTTGCGCATTCGCTCTCACCCGCGATCCACAACGCGGCCTTCGCGTATGCCGGCCTCGACTGGGAGATGGTGGCTGAGGACGTCGCTCCCGAGGACGGGCCTGGTGTGGTCGCCTCGGCCCGCGCGCGAGGACTTCGCGGTCTCGCGGTCACCATGCCGCACAAGGTCGTGGTAGCTGAAACGGTCGACTCCCTCGACCCAGCGGCGGCGGCCTTGAGGTCGGTGAACACCGTTGTCTTCTCTGACGCGGGGTCCGAGGGCTTGAGCACCGACGGCGACGGATTTGTCGACTCCTTGAGAGCGGCCGGTCACGATCCGGTGGGCGCCGCCAT
>RFQQ01000158.1 GCA_009924875.1 Actinomycetota bacterium
CTCCTCAGCGAGCAGTTCCACGATCGCCCGTCCGATTCCCGCGCCACCAGCGGTGACGATGGCTCGGAGCCCGGCGAGTGGGGCGGTCACCTCGTTTCGCCCCCCGAAGCGGCTCGGAGCACGGAGATGGTGTTCCGAAGTTCGTCCATCTCGAGGTAGCACCCCATGAGGTGGCGGCGCTCTCCGGGCTGAAGAGTGAAGGCGGTCCGCCCATGCAGGAGTCGGTGATTGTCGAAGATGACCAACTCGCCGGGCCGCAGCCCCACATGGATCTGGTTGGCCGGATCGTCGACGATCTCACCCCAACGGCGCACCGCGGCGTAGAGGTCGGCGGTGTCCTGCGCCGCCACTCTCGGTGTGCCGACGAGGTCGGGGGCTCGGCGCACGATGCCGTAGTGCCCGACATCATCAAGACCGACGAGGGGGCCTCCACCGCGCAGGCGCACCTTGGAGCGCAGATACGGGTATTCGAAGTGGACCGAGGTCAGCAGATCCCACGCCCGCGGGTTCTCCTCCCGAAGAATCTCGGCCATGGAGTACCCGTCGACGAACGTCGATGCTCCACCCGCCGAGGAGATCGAGATGGCGAGGTTGAGTTGCACCCCGGCCGGCTGCTCGCGATACGGGAGGTCGGTGTGCATGCGGAGCATGTGCATGCTCTCAACCTCGCTCACCGGGTCGACGGATGCCTCAAATGACCAGGTCGGTCCGTAGTTGGTCATTTGGATCTGTCCGATGAGTCCAGCCGTGTCGCGTAGGCCGCTCTCGGAGGGTTCGACGCCGGTAACCACGACCGCCCCGTCGGCGACGAAGCGATCCAGCATCTCGAGCACCGCCACGTCATCGCGGAGATCCGACCGTGCGAAGGTCGCGAAGGACCCGATCGGCCAGCGGGTCCGACCGCCCATTGGCCCGTCGGACTCGGGGTCGATCTGCACGGCGACATCCCCGACTCCCGAGGTCCACTGGTGGCCGTCGCTGAACACGATCATCAGGTCGTCGGAATCGGAGAGCGAAGCCTCGCGAATCACCGTCGTCGGGTCGAGAGCGGCTTGGTCGAGGAGACGCTCGTTGGTGGTCGACCGACGGCAGTCACCGCACTCGCAGCGGTCGCGGAGCCACATGGCATGCGCTCGGAGCGGCGTCCGGCCGTGTCGGACGATGGTGAGCACCGCCCCGGCCTCATCGACGCTGATGGCAGTTGGCACCGTCGCGCTCATCGCAGATCCCTCTCGTGACTCGAGTTCCGATCGCTCGAGAAGATCTCCACCCCGTCCTCGAGGGCGACAAGACGATCGCGCGTGTGGAAGTGGGTGGCGTC
>RFQQ01000159.1 GCA_009924875.1 Actinomycetota bacterium
AAGACTCAAGATTTCTTCCAACAACGTTGGCATCAGCCTGAACACTCCATAGTCTGAGGGCACTCACCCCCCAGAATCAAGGAGTTACTGACATGGCAAAGGCCGTCGGAATCGATCTCGGAACCACCAACTCCGTCGTCGCCGTCCTCGAGGCAGGCGAACCCACCGTCATCCCCAACGCCGAGGGAGCCCGGACCACTCCGTCCGTTGTCGCCTTCTCGAAGTCGGGCGAGGTGCTCGGCGGTGAAGTCGCCAAGCGCCAGGCCATCACCAATCCCGACCGCACCTTCCGCTCGATCAAGCGCCACATGGGCGAGGACTGGAAGAGCGAGGACGTCGACGGCAAGCAGTACACACCACAGGAGATCTCGGCTCGCACCCTCATGAAGCTCAAGCGCGACGCTGAGGCCTTCTTGGGTGACACCGTCACTCAGGCGGTCATCACCGTTCCGGCCTACTTCGACGACGCACAGCGCACCGCCACGAAGGAAGCCGGCACGATCGCGGGCCTTGAGGTGCTGCGAATCATCAACGAGCCGACGGCCGCTGCTCTCGCCTACGGCCTCGACAAAGGCGCCGAGGATGAGACCGTGCTCGTCTTCGACCTCGGTGGCGGCACCTTCGACGTGTCGGTCCTCGAGATCGGCGACGGCGTGTTCGAGGTCAAGTCGACCCACGGCGACACCAACCTCGGCGGCGACGACTGGGACCAGCGCGTTATCGACTGGCTCGTCCAGCAGTTCAAGAACGCCCAGGGCGTCGATCTGTCATCCGACCGTATGGCCATGCAGCGCCTCAAGGAGGCCGCCGAGAAAGCCAAGATCGAGCTCAGCCAGGTGCAGTCAACGCAGATCAACCTGCCGTTCATCACCGCCACCGCCGACGGTCCCCTCCACCTCGACGAGTCGCTCAGCCGCTCCAAGTTCCAAGAGATGACCGCGGACCTCATCGAGCGCTGTCGGATTCCCTTCGAGCAGGCGCTGAAGGATGCAGGGCTCTCCAAGGGCGACCTGCACCACGTGATCCTCGTTGGCGGTTCCACCCGCATGCCGGCCGTGACCGACCTCGTCCACAGCCTCACCGGCAAGGAGCCGAACAAGACGGTTAACCCCGACGAGGTCGTCGCCATGGGCGCTGCCGTTCAGGCCGGTGTGCTCCGCGGCGACGTCAAGGACGTGCTCCTGCTCGACGTCACCCCGCTCAGCCTGGGCATCGAGACCAAGGGCGGCGTCATGACCAAGCTCATCGAGCGCAACACGACCATCCCCACCAAGCGGAGCGAGGTCTTCACCACGGCCGACGACATGCAG
>RFQQ01000160.1 GCA_009924875.1 Actinomycetota bacterium
GTGTTGTTGCTGGTCGCGGGGATCGACACCACCTGGTCGGCGATCGGATCATCGATCTGGCATCTCGGCACGCATCCGGACGACCTACGTCGGTTGGTCGAGGAGCCCGAGGTGATGTTGTTCGCCCTTGAGGAGTTCCTTCGCGCCTATGCGCCGGTGACGATGGCTCGGCTCGTGAAAGACGACCACGACTTCCATGGCTGCCCGATGAAGGCGAACGACTGGGTGCTGCTTCCGTTCCCAGCCGCGAACCGCGATCCGGCCCAGTTCGATCGGGCCACGGAGTTCGTCATCGATCGCCAAGAGAATCGTCACGGCGCGTTCGGCCTCGGCATTCATCGGTGTCTTGGATCAAACCTCGCCCGTCTGGAGCTCAAGGTCGCTGTCGAGGAGTTCGTGGCGCGGTTCCCGTCGTTCGCCGTAGACGGCGACGTCACTTGGAGCGTCGGTCAGATCCGCGGACCGCGACGGCTGCCGGTGCGAATCGACTCGGTTGGTTGACCTCAGGTCGCCACGAAAAATCCGACCGCGGCGGCGGCTAGGCCGGCGAGGAGTTCGATTGCGAGTCGTGGGAAACCGCCGCCCCGCCCGGCCTGGTCGTGGGAGTCCAGCACGAGCCCCGACATCGTCGTCAACGACCCACAGAAGCCGGTGCCGATCACCACGGCGACATCGTCACCGAACCCCGCGGCGAGGATGAGACCGAGGAGGAACGAACCGAGCAGGTTGACCCACGTGGTGGCGGGCCGACCGAAGCGGTCGCGGAGGACGACGCGGACGAGCGCTCCGCTCATCGCGGCGAGGGTGAAGAGGATCGCTGTCATCCCCGTGGCCTCCCACGGGCGATGAGAAACACCGCCGGACATCCGATTGCAGCGGCGGCGAACGCGAGGATGAGAGGTCCCGTGTCGCCGGTCGAGGCCAGTCGTCGGAGGTCCTCGCTGAGGGTCGCGAACGTCGAGAGGCCTCCAAGGAGTCCGGCGGTGACGACGCGCCTGAGCGGCTCCGACGACACGCTTGACCGCATGATGAATCCCGCGGCGAGGCAGGCGACCAAGTTGACGACCGAGGTCGCGAACCAACCCGGTTCGAGAGTCTCGGAGACGGTGAGTCGAGCCGCGGCTCCAACGGCGGCCGCTGTTGCGATCATCGCGTAGTTGGCACTGCGGAGCACGCACGCATTCTCACCGGTCCCTTACCCCGATCTGGTGTACTCATCACGTGAAAGTGCTCATCGCCGAGGACGACCGAGCGGTCCGCGAGTCACTCGCCCGCGCGATGCGACTCGAGGGGTACGAGGT
>RFQQ01000017.1 GCA_009924875.1 Actinomycetota bacterium
TGACCGCGACCTTGTCGGCACCGGCCCGCAGCATGGTGCGCGCATCGTCGAGCGCTCGGATGCCGCCACCCACCGTGAACGGGATGAACACCTGCTCCGCGACCCGGTACACCATGTCGACCACCGTCGCCCGCCGGTCGCTCGAGGCCGTGATATCGAGGAAGACGAGTTCGTCGGCGCCTTCGCGGTCGTACCGGGCGGCGAGTTCCACCGGGTCGCCGGCGTCGCGAAGATCGACGAAGTTGACCCCTTTCACCACCCGTCCGTTGTCGACGTCGAGACAGGGGATGATTCGCGCGACCTTCACGAGCGACTCTCCAGACGCGCGAGCGCCTGCGACACGGTGAACCGGCCCTCGTAGATGGCGCGACCGACGATGACTCCGCCGAGGCCACCGATACCGGCCAGGGCGGCGAGATCTCCGAGTGTGGCAACACCTCCGCTTGCGATGACCGGCCGGTCGGTCGCGCTCGTGGCCGCGAGCAAGCCCTCGAGGTCGGGGCCACTGAGCGCTCCGTCTCGCGAGATGTCGGTGACGACGAACGCCTCGGCGGCCGGGAAGGCCGCGAGCGCGCTCGCTACGTCGAGGTCGGAATCCGTGGTCCAGCCGTCGAGAGCAACCCGACCTCCGCGGTGGTCGAGACCCACCGCGACCGGCACGGTGGCCGACACCTCATCGACGAGGTCCGGATCCCGGACGGCTGCCGAGCCCATCACGACCCGGGCCACGCCGAGAGCGGCGAGTTCCTGAGCATCGGTCAACCCGCGCACCCCACCCCCGGTTTGTACGCGAACCCCCATCTCCGCGAGTCGTCGCGCGACACGACCTATAGCCGCTCGATTGATCGGTCCATCACCACGGGCGGCATCGAGGTCGACGATGTGCACCCACCGGGCGCCTTGATTCGCGAAGTCCTCCGCGACGGCGATCGGATCATCGCCGTAGTGGGTCTCAGCGGCGTAGTCGCCGTGGAGCAGCCGAACCACCGATCCACCCCGAAGGTCGATCGCCGGGAACAGCACGACGGGCCTCATCGCGTGTCTGCCCAACGTCGAAGCACAGCGAGGCCCGCGCTGCCGGACTTCTCGGGATGGAACTGCGTTGCGAGGATGTTCCCCCTTCGAACCGCGGCGACGACCGGGCCGCCGTAGTCCACCTCGGCGACCACAACCGACGGGTCCTCCGGGCGAGCGGATAGCGAGTGAACGAAGTACACCCAGTCGCCGTCTCGGAGAACCTCGTCCTGGGCGCGGACCGAGAGTCGGTTCCACTGCATCTGAGGTCGTTTGACCTGCTCGGAGAGCATTTGGACCCGCCCGTTGAGAACACCGAGCCCGGGATCGTTTGGGGACTCGTCCGAGCCCTCGAAGAGCATTTGCATGCCGACGCAGATGCCGAGGAACGGCCGGCCAGCCTCGATCACCGAGAGAACGGGTCCCAGGAGTCCCGTCTCCCTCAACGCGCGCATGCAGGCCCCGAAGTTCCCAACGCCGGGAAGCACAACTGCGGCAGCCCGCTCGACCTCGACTGGGTCGTTCGTCAGGCGTGCGTCGACCCCAGCGCGGAGGAAGGCCTTGTGCGCGGAGTGAAGGTTTCCGATCCCGTAGTCGACGACGGCGACCGGAGCCTGCGGAGCGGGCTCGGGGGGCACGTCGTCAGAGCGTGCCCTTGGTCGACGGAATCCCCGCCTCACCGGTTCGGGCGACAGCGGTCCGAATCGAACGGCCGAGACCCTTGAAGACCGCCTCGATGATGTGATGCACGTTTCGTCCGCGAATCAGCTCGACGTGGAGTGTCATGGCCGCTGCTGTCGCCAGTGAGGAGACCGCGTGTTCGGCGAGCTGAGGGTCGAATGGCGGATCACCGAGGGGCAAGCACTCGGGGATCTCCACCTCCCAGTGGACGAACGGTCGACCCGAGAGATCGAGCGCGATGTCGACCAGTGCCTCGTCGAGCGGATAGCGGCCGCTTGAGAAGCGCGTCACGCCGGCCTTGTCAGCGAGCGCCTCGCGCAGCGCCTCACCGACGGTGATGGAGACGTCCTCGATGGTGTGGTGGGTGTCGATGGAGAGGTCCCCGACCGCCTTGACGGTGAGGTCGAGACCACCGTGGCGCCCGACCTGGTCGAGCATGTGATCGAAAAAGGGGATCCCGGTCGAGATGTCCGTCTTCCCGGAGCCGTCGAGATCAATCGAGACCTCGATAGAGGTCTCGCCGGTTTCCCGGACCCGTGTGGCTTGTCTCGTCATCGCAGCACCTCCTCCAGCGCCGTCAGGAACGCGTCGTTCTCAGACGGAGACCCTACGGTCACGCGAAGCCGTCCGGCGAGACCCGGCCAGCCCGAGCAGTCCCTGACGAGGACCCCACGATCGACGAGTCCCTGCCAGACCGCCTCAGCGCTCCGATCGGCCGTATCGATCAGTACGAAATTGGCATCGCTTGGAGCCACCGACACTCCGAGCTCTGCGAGTCGGCTGCGGAGGCGCTCACGCTCCCCCACGGTCCCCGCGACCCGCGTGTTCATCTCGTCGATGAAGTCAAGAGCGAGCTCACCCGCGATCAGCTTCGCTGCGTCGACGTGGTATGGCAGGGTCACGAGTTCGAGACCGGTCACCACGCTCGGTGGCGCGACCGCGTAACCGAGACGGAGCCCGGCCATTCCCCAGGTTTTCGAGAAGGTTCGGGTCACGACCACCGGTGCCTCCTCGTCGATCAGGTCGAGCAGATCGCTCCCTGCGAACTGGACGTACGCCTCATCGATGACGATGAGGTGATCACCGGCGCTGTCCACCAGAGTGCGCACGGTCTCGCGCGGTTCGGATCGACCGGTCGGGTTATTCGGCGAGGTCACGAAGACGACCCCTGGCGGCCCGTCGTTGAGGGCTTCGAGCGCTCGATCCACATCGATGAGAAAGCCCTCGCCGCGCTCGACGACCTCGACGGTCGTGCCGGTGTTCCGGGCGATCTGGGCGTGCATTTGATAGCCCGGTTCGAAGACGACCGCACGGCGTCCGGGCCCGCCGAAGGCGAGAAGGATGCTCTGGAGCACCTCGTTCGATCCGTTCGCCACCATGATCCAGTTCTCCGGGACGCTATGGAGAGCGGCTAACCGCGCTCGCAGATCGGTGGCGGCACGATCGGGGTAACGGTTCCAGTCGATCGAGCCAAGACGATCAGCGAGGGCGTGAGCGAAGGCGGGGGGCGGCGAGAAGGGCGCCTCATTCGTGTTGAGACGAACCGTGACGTCGACCTGTGGGGAGTGATACCCGGAGAGGGCGCGCAGGTCATCTCGGATCCTCGCCACGGCGCGAGGCTACCGAGCCCGTCGGCGCCGTCGACCGCGGGGATAGGTTGCCCTGATGGGCGAGCGGCGCACCACGGAAGCGGAGCTGACCTCGGCTGCGGCGGAACTCCAAACACTCATCGAGACCGTCGGGCGAGCAAAGGACCGTGTCGGTCGACTCGCCGAGCCATTCCTCGGTACCGAGCGCGAGGATGTGGTCTCAGCGGTCTATGAGTCCGAGCGGCTCCTGCGGGCCGCCGAGCGCGCACTTGAGCGCGCTGCGCGTACCGCTCGCTGATCCGTCGTTGCTTCGCGGGTACGGTGCCATCATGCGGATCGCCGAGGTTGACCACCGCGACGATTCGGCTCGCCGGCGCCTTCTCGCCTTCTGTGACGGGGTGGCCGAGATGCATGGCCACGGGATCTTGAGCGATCACCTGCGGTTGGAGTTGGAGGACCCGACCGCCGAACCCTCACCAATCGTTCTCGTCGGACTCGACGACCATGACGGCGTGCGCGGATTGGCTCAGGCCTCGCTGGCCAACGGCTCACGAGTGGTTGAGCTCGTCCTCCCGGGAACCCATGAGGCGCCCCCCGACTCGACGCTGGCCGAGGGCCTTATAGAAGCCGTGATCGATCGCGTTCGCGCCCTCGGCGAGTCGGATCTCACCTGGTGGCTCCGAAGCCACGACCACTGGTACGACGGGCTCGCTGCGGCGCTTGGCTTCGTCGAGCGACGCGGCCTCTTGCAGCTGCGGGTGCGTCTCGGCGGCGAGGACCGCGAGCGCCTCGAGGAGATGAGCGTCCCGACTCGGGCGTTCCGGGTTGGAGTCGACGAGGCCGAGTGGCTCAGGGTGAACAATTCGGCGTTCGCTGGCCACGGGGAACAAGGCTCATGGGATCGCGAGACGCTTCGCCGACGCGTCAACTCTGAGTGGTTCGACCCCGAGGGCTTCCGCCTTCATCACGACGAGGACGGGCTTGCGGCCTTTTGCTGGACGAAAGTCCACCGGGCGACCGGACACGACGGCGCGCTCGGCGAGATCTACGTGATCGCTGTGGATCCGCACCGCGCCGGCCGCGGGATCGGCGCGCGTGTTACCGCCGCGGGCCTTCTCCATCTGCTCGACCGCGGATTCCACGAGGTAATGCTGTTCGTCGACGAGTCCAACGAGGCCGCTCGCGCGATGTACCGATCTCTGGGTTTCGTCGAACATCACAGCGACCGCGCAATGGGGCTGTCGCTGTGAGCAGGGGCCGCTACGACCTGTCGCGTTCCGAGATCGCCGAACTCTTGAACGGGGCACCGCGTTATCGCGTCGATCAGGTCTGGGAAGGCCTCTATCGGGACTGCTCCGAACCAGACCAATGGACCACGCTGCCGACGGGCCTTCGAGCGGTGCTCTCCGAAGCGCTCCCCCGATCCCTCGTCGAGGTGCTCCGATCGGTGTCCGACGATGGGCAGACGATCAAGTACCTCTGGGAGCTCGCCGACGGTCACCGAATCGAGACGGTGCTCATGCTGTATCCCGATCGGGCAACCGTGTGCGTCTCTTCTCAGGCCGGATGCGCGATGGCCTGCAGTTTTTGCGCGACCGGGCAGGCGGGTTTCTCTCGGCACCTCGGCGTCGGCGAGATCGTCGAGCAGGTCGCACTCGCCCGGCGCGACGCGGCGGCGATGTCACGCCGGGTCTCCAACATCGTGTTCATGGGCATGGGTGAGCCCCTCGCCAATACTGAACCGGTCTTCGAGGCCTGCCGAAAGATCCATGACGACCTCGGAATCTCCGCCCGGTCGATCACCGTCTCCACCGTCGGGGTGGTCCCGGGGATCCGGGCGTTAGCCGAGTTCGAGTTGCCGGTGAACCTCGCGGTCTCCCTGCACTCCGCGGATGATTCGTCTCGCGACCCGATCGTGCCGATCAACAGGCGCTATCCCCTCGATGCCGTCATCGGCGCGTGCCAGGACTACCTCCGCCAGCGGCGTCGGCGAGTCTCGTTCGAATGGGCGATGATCTCGGGAGTTAACGACCGGGCCGAGGACGCTGAGCGCCTTGCCGATCTCTGTCGGCGTCTCGAGCCAAGCGCTCACGTCAATCTCATCCCCCTCAATCCGACACCGGGTTATGCGACGGTCGGTTCAGCACTCGCCGTCGTTCGCGGTTTCCAGCGGCGTCTCGAGGACCTCGGCGTCAACGCGACGATTCGCCGCAACCGTGGCACCGAGATCGATGCGGCATGCGGCCAACTCGCCGCCCAAGCCGTGACGATCGGACGCCGCGCCGACACGAATCGTCAGACGACGTCGTCGACCCGACCGACGTAGCCGGGGTTGACCACCCGTAGTTGGTCGAGCACCTCCTCGCCGAGAGTGGCGAGCAACTCCGCTTGGACGGGTCGCTGGCCGCCGACGATCTCATCGGCGAGGCTCCGGTGGTCGGGGAACCCGAGGCGGTCAAGACGGCGACGCCGGTTCAGGGTGAGCCGACTGGCAACGCGCCGCTCGCGGCCGATCATCTCCCCGACGGAGACTCGGAGCCTCCTCCGATACTCCGTTGTTTCGCCGACGTCGCGGTCGAGCGCGCGCTGCAGATCGTCGAGCCGGGGGACGATGCCGGTGAGGTGGGCTGGCAGACGTAGGTCCACTCGATCGGCGTCGAAATCCTCCGCTGTCGCGACGTCCTGCGAATCACGGGGGTGCCACCCGAGCAATCGCAGCACGTCGTACTCGTTCTCGACGACGCGTCGCCCAATCGCGAGCATCTCGAGATCATCGACGACACCCGACAGGTGCGCCTCGGCCTGCAGGAGGCACATCAGGCCCCACTTCCACGTGCCGAGCACCTCGTGATATCGAAGCGTCTCGCGGTCAATTGGCGTGCCTCCGGCGCGGTGGTACTCATCGAGCAGCCTGGAGCGATCGACGCAGCCCAAAGCGGCACCGGGGCCACCGAATCGCCAGGCGCGGACGCAACACCAACCGAGGTCCTCGGCGGGGTGTCCGAAATGGGCGAGTTCCCAATCGATGACGGCCGCGAGTTCACCGTTGTCGATGATCAGGTTCCCGAGTCGAAGATCACCGTGGCAGAGCACGGGCGAGTGAGGCTCGGGAGGGTGGTCGAGAAGCCAGCGCTCGGCGAGAGCGAGCACCGGCCGATCCGGGGCGAGGGCGAGACGAATGTCACCGTAGGTGGCGAGCTGATCGATCCCCCGCTCGAGGGCACCGACCTTGGACGCGGCATCGGTTCCGAGTCGGTGGATGTCGGCCGCGGACCTCGCGAACTGCGCAGCGAGTCGATCCCGGGCCATTTCGTCGAGTCCGCGGAGCACGCGAACGCCGAAGGTTTCGCCTTCGACATGAGCCGACACCAGCACGGCCCGCCCGGCGGGCGAGCCGGCGGCCAAGGGTTCGGCGATCGGAAGGCCTGCCTTCGAGAGAGCTACCAGCAACTCGAACTCACCGAGCATGTCTCGCTCGGTATCGCCTCGAGCCGCCTGCACGACGAATCGGCGATCATCGGCAACGACCTGCCAAGTCACCCGAGAGGCACCACCGGCAAGCGGAGTGGCCTGCGTCGGCATCAGCCCGGTCACGGCGGCGAACTCCCGCTCGATCCGCTCGGCTTCAGTCGTCACGGAAACATTCTCACGGACCCGATTCCTCTGCTCCGACTCGAGTCGACTCAGCCATGACTTCGCTAGCGTCGCCGTGTGGCCGCGAACAGTGTCGTGGAGCTCCGCGGCATCACCGTGGTACGCGATGGGCGGCACATCCTCGACGAGGTCGATCTCATCGTCGAGTCCGGTCAGCACTGGGTGGTGCTCGGTCCGAACGGCTGCGGAAAATCGACACTCCTGCGGATCGCCGCGTTCCGCGAGCACCCGACCTCGGGGGAGGTTCGGGTCCTTGACTCAGTGCTCGGACGAGTGGACATCCGGCGCTCGAGGGCATCGATTGGATGGGTGGCGGCCGGGCTCACCGATGCGCTGCGACCTGACCTCTCAGCGGTGGACGTGGTGGTCACAGCCCTCCACGGCGCGCTCGAACCGTGGTGGCACCACTACACCGACGACGACCGCCGGCGCGCGGCGTCGCTCCTCGATCGGCTTGGGGTCGCGCCACTGGCGGATCGGACCTTCGGGAGCCTCTCAAGCGGCGAGCGTCAACGAGTGCTCCTCGCGAGAGGGTTGATGTCGAACCCGGCGATCGTTCTGCTCGACGAGCCCGCGGCCGGGCTCGATCTCGGCGGACGAGAGGAGTTGATGGGCTCCCTCGAGGTGATGACCTCGTCATCTGTCCCGACGGTGATGGTCACCCATCACGCCGACGAGATACCCGCTGGCGCCACCCACGCCCTCGTGATGAAAGCCGGTCGGTCGATCGCGAGTGGCCCGATCGAGTCGACGCTCACCGGGGAGAACCTCTCAGCGGCGTTCGGACTCGCGATCGAGCTCGAGCGGAGAACCGACGGGCGCTTCAGCGCGTATTCGTCCCGACGACCCGACTGAGTCGTTCGCGGCCAACTCGGACCTGATCGGCGAGCACCCGCTCGAGCGGGCCCGGGGTCCAGAGACTTCCGCCGTAGTGCAAGTGGATCACCACTCGACTGGCGCCCTCACTCGAGTCGGTGACAGCCACCGAGAGCGTCCACTCGGAGTAGTCGCGCTTACCCTCCTCGCTACGGGTGAACACGAGGTCGGTGCGATCTGGTCCGATGTCCATGACCGTGCGGACCATGCGGAGACGTTTTGTGCGGGCGAAGGGACCGATTCGGGCCCGCAACTCAACTGTCCAGACGGGCGAGCCATCCATCTCGGGGCCAGCGCGTTCGGCGAGCGCGACGATCTCTAGCCACTCCGCGTAGGAGGCGAGATCGGAGAGCACCTCGACGACCTGGTCGCGGGGAGCGTTGAGGTCGATCACCTCATCGAGATCCATCATCTCTGGCCCACCGATCCGACCTAACCGCGTCGCTTCAAGCCGAAAGCTCGGGCGAGGAGCGACGACCGGACCTCGCCCTCCACGGGTTCCGAGGAGCCGCTCGTCGGCGCCCAGGCCGGCCGTTCGGTGGCCGCGACCCGATCGTCCTCTTCGCGCGCCGAGCGGTCCGCGTCGGTGGCAACGTCGAGATTCGAGTCCGCCCCAGCGGACGGGACTGTCTTCGCGACGCTGGCAGCACTCGCCACTTCCGCTGGGTCAGCCGTGGTGTCCGTGGTCGAGCCCATCGTTAACTGCTCCCCCACTGGCTCGGGCTTCGGTCGCGATGGCCGCCGAGTGCCACCCGACGGTTGGTCGTCATCCAGACGGGGCCTGAAGAGGCGAAGTGTCGGATCTCGTCGATCATCGAGGGTCCAGCCGCGTGGGAGCACGAGTCGATCCGCATGCCGCTGGCAGATCACCCCGCCGTCGGTGTCGGCCGCATCATCGATCGGAGCCATCCAGAAGACGAGTCGCTCGGGAACCATCCGGTAGACGAGCGCGGCAGGCGCGGAGCACCCGGGGCGATCGCACTGCCTACGCATGAGGGCGAACCGTAGTCGGCACCCCCGTGAGGGGGCGCTCCGAGTGGGCGATACGGGCCTCGATCCCATGACCTCCACGGTGTGAACGTGGCGCTCTTCCAACTGAGCTAATCGCCCCGGAGCGGGGGACGATACCAGTCGTTCACCCCGGTCGGCACCGGCTCACGGCCGCGGAACCAGGCAGGCTCGCCCGAGGCCGAGCCGATCAAGATGACTCAGGGTCGACAACGGGCAGTCTTGATCGGTCGGCACGAGGGCCTCGACCACGAGTTCCCCGGGAGCAAGGGTGCACGGCACCTCTCGTGCGAACGATGCAGCGTCCACTTCGGCGCAGGAACCGGCTCGAAGCACGCCATCGACCTCTGCGTCATCGCTGGGCGGCGACGTGAGCGCTCCGAGCAACACGACGCCAGCACCGAGGGTCGCCACCACCGCGACGAACCGCCAGGGAAACCGCGCGGGTCCAACTGGTATCGGAGGTGGCATTGGTTGATGCGAAGCACCGGATGACTGGTTCGCGGTGGCCGTGCTCCTCGGCTCCCGCGACCGGTCGTACATGAGACGTCGCCCCGGATCGGAGAGCACGCGATACGCCTCATTCAGCCGGGCCATATCGGGCGCGGAGGCCGAACCGGCGCTGTCGGGATGAAGTCGTCGGGCCTCTCGTCGGTAGGCGGCGCGGATCTCATCCGCTGAGGCGGAGGGACCAACTCCGAGCACCCGGTAGTGATCGGGGTTCATGTTCAGTAGCCGGCTCGCGGATCGACCACTCCGTGAAGTGTCTCGCCCCGACAGAAGGCCCGAACGTTCTCACGAATACGCGGTCCGAGGAGCGGCTCACGCATCTCCGGTGTGTTGCCGACATGCGGCGTGATGACGCAGTTGTCGAGGACCCAGAGCGGGTGGTCCTCTGGCAGGGGCTCGGGGTCGGTCACGTCGAGGCCGGCCCCCGCGATCGTGCCACTGCGCAACGCGTGGACGAGCGCCTCGGTATCGACGAGCGCGCCCCGGGCGACATTGATCAACCAGGTGTCCATCGTCATCATCGACAGTTCGTCGGCCCCAATCATTCCCCTCGTCTCCTCCGTGAGGGGTGCGGCGAGCACCACGACCAGGGCGTCCGCGAGCGCATCGACAAGATGGTCGGGCGAGACCACGAGATCGGCGCCGGGAACGGGCTGATCGGAGCGACGCACGATCGTGGTTCGGCATCCGAAGGGTTCGAGCAGGGCGAGAAGCGCCCGAGCGATACCTCCGCCTCCAATGATGGTGACCCGCTCACCGTGAAGCCCACGACCGTGCGGTTGACCCCAACGCCGCTCTCTGGCGTATCGATGGGTGGAACGAAGCCCACCGAGGGCGAGGGTGAGGGCGAGTTCGGCAACCGGATCGGAATAGGCGCCTTTCCCACAGGTCCACACCCGCTCGGTGTCCACCACGGGGAGAAAGTCTTCGATGCCGGCGAAGGGAAGCTGCACCCATTCCAACGACGGTCTGCGCGCGAGGCAGTCCCGCAGATCGCTGACGGCCGTGTGGTCGGCCCACACCAAGGCGTCGGCCTCCTCGAGAGGCACAACCTCTGCGCCCCCCTCCCGAACCGCCGACTCCACCCAGGTAGGGGAACCTGCGGGACCGACCGCCACCCGCCGGGCGGCGGATGCGGTCACGAGAGGTTGACCATCACGTGCTTGATACGCGTGTAGTCATCCAGGGCATAGGAGGAGAGGTCCTTGCCGTAGCCCGACTTCTTGTATCCACCGTGGGGCATCTCCGCGACGAGAGGGATGTGGGTGTTGATCCACACGCAACCGAAGTCGAGGCGGCGGGCCATCCTCATGGCTCGGCCGACATCTCTGGTCCAGACACTCGAAGCCAAGCCGTATTCCACTCCGTTGGCCCACGCAACCGCCTCGTCCTCATCGGAGAAGGCCTGCACGCTGATGACCGGACCGAAGACCTCTCGCTGGCTCATCTCGTCACCTTGGAGAAGATCCGCGACCACGGTCGGCTCGAAGAAGAAGCCGGAGTCGCCGAGCCGGTTGCCGCCCGCCACGACGCGCGCGTGTTGCGGAAGCCGATCGATGAATCCGCTCACGTGTGCGAGTTGGTTCGCGTTGTTCACGGGGCCGAGGAGGATGTCCTCGCGCTCGGGGGTTCCGACACCGACGGTTCGAGCCTGTTCCGCGAGAGCATCGACGAGGTCGCTGTAGACACCGGGCGCGGCCAGTACCCGGGTGGCCGCGGTGCAGTCCTGGCCGGCGTTGAAGTAGCCCGCCGTCGCGATTCCCTCCGCGGCGCTCTCCAGATCGGCGTCGTCGAACACGACGACCGGCGCCTTGCCACCGAGTTCGAGATGGACGCGCTTCAGGCTCGACGAGGCAGCCGCGGCCACCTCCTGACCGGCGCGAACCGAGCCGGTCACCGACACCATGGCCGGGGTGTCGTGCTCCACCATGGCTCGGCCGGTGTCGCGATCACCGCAGATCACGTTGAGGACACCGTCGGGGAGGAACTCCGCCGCCAGCTCGGCGAGACGGGTGGTCGACGCGGGGGTCGTGTCGCTCGGCTTGAGCACGACGGTGTTACCCGCGGCGATCGCGGGCGCGAACTTCCAGACCGCCATCATCATTGGGTAGTTCCACGGGGCGACCTGCGCGCAGACACCGACCGGTTCGCGGCGGATCATCGATGTCATATCAGCCATGTACTCGGCGGCCGCTCGCCCTTCGAGATGGCGTGCGGCCCCGGCAAAGAACCTGATCTGATCGACCATCGGGCCGATCTCCTCCCCGCGGTGGACCGCGTAGGGCTTCCCGCAGTTTCTCGACTCGATGGCCATGAGCTCATCGCCGTGCGCTTCGACGGCGTCGGCGATCCGCAGCAGGGCGAGGGCGCGTTCGGAGGGCGTGGTGTCGCGCCATGATTCGAAGGCGGAGCCGGCGGCTGCCATGGCCCGATCCACATCGGCCGGACCGGAGATCACGGCGCGCGCGTACTCCTCGCCGGTTGCCGGGTCGATGACCGCCGAGGTTCGGCCGTCGGCGCTATCGCACCACTCGCCACCGATGAAGTTCCTGAAGGTGTCTCCGCTGGAGCTGCTCATGGATCGTTGTGTAGCAGACGCTCGGCGGTCGTCGCGACGCTCAGTCGCCGACGACCACTCTCAAGATCAAACTGCTCTCGGTCCGTGCGACCCCCAGATCGGCCCTCAGCCACCGGACGAGATCATCGAGGCCGTCGGCCCCCGCGCACTCCGCGACCACCGTGTAGTCGGCAGTACCGGTCACATACGCCGCGAACACGATCTCCGTCCGCTCGGCCAGCCGAGTCTCGAACTCCTCCGCGGAGGCGCCGGGAGCGAGCGAGAGATCGACGACCGCGCGGAGCGATCGCCCGACGGCACCGGGATCGACCACCGCGCGGTAACCGGTGATCACTCCCTCGCGCTCGAGGCGTCGGACGCGATCGGCCACCGAGGTGGGCGCAAGGTGCACCCGCTCACCAAGTTCCCGCCAGGACATCCTTCCGTCATGCGCAAGAAGGGACAGGATTCGTTGGTCTAGTGAGTCAACATCCGTTGTTTCGGGTGCCATTGAGGCATTCTGGCCCGGAATCACCCGACATCCTCGGCTCGCGCGAGCGCACACTTGACCTATGGCCATCTTCACGAGCGTCGGCGTTCCAACCGAGACCAAGACCGACGAGCACCGCGTCGCCCTCACCCCTGACGGCGTGGTCGAACTTGCCGGACGCGGGGCGCGCGTCGCCATTCAGAGCGGCGCCGGACTCGCCGCGGGGTTCGACGACGCAAGCTACGCCGCGGTGGGCGCCGAGATCGTCGCGGACGCGGCGGCGGCCTGGTCCTGCGACCTCGTGGTGAAGGTCAAGGAGCCGCAGGCACACGAATTCGAGTATCTGCGACCCGACCTCACCCTGTTCACCTACCTGCATCTCGCCGCCTACCCGAACGTCGCCACCGCTCTCACCGAGTCAGGTTGCACCGCCTTCGCCTACGAGACCGTGACGGATCAGCGCGGGGCGCTCCCACTTCTCGCGCCGATGAGCGAAATCGCCGGTCGGCTCGCGACGCAGATGGGCGCTCAGTTCCTCGCTGCCCATCACGGTGGCCGCGGTGTGCTCCTCGGTGGCTCGCCCGGGGTGCGGCCCGGTCGCGTCGTCGTCATCGGAGCCGGAAACGTCGGATGGAACGCCGCGCGGATGGCTGCCGGTCTTGAGGCGGAGGTATCGGTCATCGTCGATGTCGCCGTCGACCAGGGTGGGTGCATTGCCACCACCCGAGAGACGACGCACTCAGCCCCGACCTTCGTCGAGCACGACGTCATTCACTACGCCGTCGGCAACATGCCGGGGGCGGTCCCTCACACCTCGACTTTGGCGCTCACCAACGCGACCCTTCCCTACATCGGACGTCTTCTTGACAGCGGCATCGAACCGGCTGACCTCCCTGCTGATCTCCGCGCT
>RFQQ01000161.1 GCA_009924875.1 Actinomycetota bacterium
CCGCCGATATCGATCAGGGCGACGCGGTCCGCATCATGTACGTGCACGTGCCGACCGTCTGGCTCGCCTACCTCGCCTTCATCGTGACGGCGGTGTGCTCAGCGCTCTACCTCTTCAGCCGTCGTCACTCCCTCGGGTTCGACCGGGTCGCCGGGGCGAGTGCCGAGATCGGTGTGGTGTTCATGGCGCTCACCTTGATCAGCGGATCCCTGTGGGGCCGCATCACGTGGGGCGTCTACTGGCAGTGGGACGCGCGACTCACCACCACGGCCCTGCTCTTCGTCACCTACATCGGCTACCTCGCCGTTCGGGGACTCGAGGGCACCAGGGAGCGCCGCGCGCGTCGGAGCGCTGTGATCGGCCTGCTCGCGGTGGTCGAGATCCCGCTCGTGCACTGGAGCGTTCGTCTCTGGAGGAGCCTCCACCAGGAGGCAACCATCCTCGACACGGATCTCGACGTCGATATCGATGGCCTCATGTTGTTCACGCTGTTCAGCGGCGTGGTGGCGTTCACGCTGCTGTTCGTCTGGCTGCTGCTCCACCGCACCCGCACCATCGCTCTTGATGACCTGCTCGCGAGTCGTGGCCTCGACCGAGCGATCGCCGAGCGTCGCTCCGAGGTGACGTCGGCCGGATCCGTTGGAGACGGGCCGTGACCGTCGTGATCGCCATGCGCGACGCGGGCTTCATTCTCGGCGCCTACGCCGCCACGGTCGTCGTGATCGGCGGCTTCGCATTCTGGGTGCTGCGGGCGGGACGTCGCTCGGGACGACTCGTCGACGACGAGGAGAAGTACTGGACGTGACCTCCCCCGACCTGTCCCCCCGACCGGTCGAGTCGGTCGCCGGAGGACGGCGCCGGCGGGTGCTGCCCTCCCTCTTACTCGTCGCGGCGATCCTCGCCGGCGGGATCGTGGTGACCCGCTTCCTCACCTCGGCGGTCGATTACTACTGCAACGTCGACGAGGTCGGGCTTCGCGAGGGTTGCGACCGAGATCGCCGCCTCCGACTTCAGGGCACCGTCACGGAGGGATCGGTGGAGACCGACGGTCTCACGACGAGCTTCGACATCGAGTTCGCCGACGTCGTGATCGGGGTCGACTACGACGGCGAGCCCGGAGGGATCTTCAAGGAGTGCATCCCCGTCGTTGTGCACGGCTACTTCGACTCCTCGAGCGATCGCTTCATGGGTGACCGGGTCGAGGTGAAGCACTCCGACGAGTACGTCAGCGTGAACGACGCGCGCCTCACCGAGGCACGGGAGTCGGCGTGCCAGCCCTCAGCCTGAACCT
>RFQQ01000162.1 GCA_009924875.1 Actinomycetota bacterium
ATCGCTCCGATCACCAGGAGTCCTCCTCCCAGCCCTCCTTGTCGCTGAGATAGCTCGACTGCCGCTTTCGGCTCGCCTGCCTCGAGTCGATCATCGACTTCTTCGCGGCACGAGGGCTCCAGCCACGTCGCTCGATGTCGGCGATGTCGACCGCGAGCTCCTCGACCTGATGCTCCTGGCCGGCGACGGTGCTCAGGCGGTCGCGAATCGAGCGGAGGCCGTCGACGGCCCCGCGGACATCGCCCGACTCGGCCCGGCGCTTCACCTCGAGACGGTCCCGAGCGGCCTGGAGCACGATCACCTCGTCGCGCACCCGCGGATCGGCACCGAGGTCGTGCTCGCCGGGAAGCCCAGCGGTGACGGTGATCGGAACCTCCAAGCTGCGGAGTTCAGGGACGCCGATCACCGAGGCCCAACTGATGCGGAGCATGCCGAGGTCCACGGGTCCAAGCACCTGTTGAGGGCGGATGCTGAGGCGGAGAACGAGATTTCGGGTCTCGCCCGAGTAGATGTCGCCGACGCTCACGCACAGGCGCGACCCATCGCCGGTCGTCGGGAAGTCGTTGAGTACCTCGACGGCGGCGACGGCCGGCATGGTCTCGAGATTGAACGTGAGGTTCTGCCCCACGACCTTCGCCAGACCACCGAACTCGTCATTGAAGACCGCGGCGGCCTGATCCGGGCCCTCACAGAAGTACTCGTTGCCTTGGCCGGCATCTGCGAGAGCACGGAGCATCAACTCGTCGTACCCGTCTCCGAAACCGATCAGCGAGGTGCTGACCGACGCGGACACACCGCCAGACATCATCTGCGCGAGCGCATCGCGATCGTCAACGCCAGCATTCACATGACCATCGGTCAACACGATGATGCGCTTCAGCGTCTCCGAACGACCGGAGTTGGCGAGCATCTGCTGGGCGAGCAGCCAGCCGGCCGACAGATTCGTCGATCCGCCCGATTGGACCGTTTTGACCCTCGTAATGGCCGTGTGCGGGTCCGTGTCGAGTTGGCTCACGATGTCGGCGGAGGAGTCGAACGTCACGACGCCGATGCGGTCGCTGCTCGGCTTGCGGCGCAGAATGTCGGTGACCGCGGCGATCACCGAACGAAGCTTCTGCCCGGACATCGATCCCGAGCGATCGATCACGATGACCGAGTCGACCGAGCGACGCTCAGCGACCTCGATCTCGGGCGCGGTGACCTCCACCATCACGTTGACGGTGTCGTCACCGTGGTCGACGGCTACCACCGTCCTGTCGAATGCGAGTCGTGGTTCCATGTGCTCTCCTC
>RFQQ01000163.1 GCA_009924875.1 Actinomycetota bacterium
CTCACGACCGCCCGCGAACACGAGGGCCTGCCGGCCTCGCACGCTCCGACCGCGTGCACCCTCAGGATCTCCCGCAGCCTCGACCCAGATCGGCGGCGATCCCACCGTCTCGGCGACCTGTGCCGCGAGCACGACATCCCCCTCGTCAACGCTCACGACGCCCTCGCCGACGCGCGCGCGACCGCCGCCCTGCTGCCGATACTCCTCAACCGTGCCGGGGGCCTCCAAGCCCTCCGGTCGGACGCCGATCACTCAGCGTCGTAACGCTCAAGCACTCTCCGGGCAGCATCGCGCCCGATGGCGCGCATCGAATCAGGGCTGACCACCTCGACCTGATCACCGAGCCGCAACAACACGCGAGCCAACCAACCTTCCCCAGTCACCGCCATGCGCGCCGACACCCACCCGTCCGCATCAGGTTCGCTGACCGAATCGACCGGATAACGCTCGATCACCCAACGCCCCGCCGGCCCGACCCGGAGATCGACGCGCTCGATGTCGGCATCGACGAACCAGGTACCCGGAGCGCCGAGATCCGACGGGGGACGCCGATCTGACGGGCCACCGACTTGGAGTGACTCGATTCGATCGACGCGGAAGTCGCGCACCTCATCGCTCAGCGAGTCGTGGGCGGTCACGTACCACCGACCGAAGTCGATGAACGTCCGGAACGGGGTCAACACGCGCTCCGTCGCCTCCTCCCGGGTCCGCGACCGGTAGACGACCGACACCTCCCGGCCCTCCCGGGCCGCCTCGGTGAGTTCGGTGACCTCAGCCGGATTCGCGCTGATAACGAGCACGCCCGTGTCATCTTCTCCAAGCCCCACCGCCAGCTTCCTGAGGCCGCGGTTGAGGGCACCCTCCGGATCGGCTCCCGGAAGTTGCATCGCCGCTCGACCCGCCGCCAAGAGCTCGAAGGCCTCTTCCTCGGTGAGGCGCAGCGGCCGAAGGAAGAGTCGCGGAACACCAACGTTGATGGTGCCCTCATCGATGAAGAGGTCGATGAGCTCATCGACGTAGGGCGGAAGCCCACACATCGCCACCAATTCGAGATCACGCACCAGATCGCTCTCCGAGACCGCGAAGCGGGTTGCGGTCTCGGCGACCGAGGCAGCCCCCCGCTCCATGAGCCACGGGAGGATCACGAGCAAGCGGCTCAGCCGAGCCTCCGCCGACTTGGGTGAACGAGCACCGCTCACGACGCCACCGCCCGGAGCCGCCCGATCACCTCGTCACGAACATCCGCCGGTTCGAGCACCAC
>RFQQ01000164.1 GCA_009924875.1 Actinomycetota bacterium
CGCCTACAACAAGATGATCGGGAGCGTCGAGGCTCGGCTGCTGCCCTCCATGCGACGCTTCCGCGAGTTCGGGGTGCCCGGTGACGACCTCGTCGACGTGCCACAACTCGAGCACAGCGTCCGAGAGATCGGAGCTGAGGAACTCGGCGGTGGCGAACTCGGCCCCGGGGCGGCCGGAGAGCTCGAGGCCTGACTCAGGCGGTAGATCCGAAACCTTCGAGCCCGAGCTGCTCGGTGGCGGTCTCGCGCAGGAGGTACTTCTGGATCTTGCCGGTCACCGTCATCGGGAACTCGTCCACCACGATCACGTAGCGCGGCACCTTGAAGTGGGCGATACGCCCAGTGCAGAAGGCGCGCACTGACTCGGTGTCGACCGCGGCTCCCGGCCGTGCCTGCACGAAGGCGCAGATCTCCTCGCCGTAGCGGGCGTCGGGCACCCCGACCACTTGAACGTCGGCGATGTCCGGGTGGGTGTAGAGGTACTCCTCGATCTCGCGCGGGGACACGTTCTCGCCGCCGCGGATGATGAGGTCCTTGATGCGGCCGGTGATGTTGACGTAGCCCTCGTCGTCCATCACGGCGAGATCACCGGTGTGCATCCAGCCGTCGGCGTCGATCGCCGCCGCGGTCTTCTCCGGCTCGTTCCAGTAGCCGCGCATCACCGAGTAGCCGCGGGTTTGAAACTCACCGGAGACACCGCGCTCCACCGTGTCCCCGGTGTCGGGATCAGCGATGCGGATCTCGACGTGGGGGAGCACCTGCCCGACAGTTGATACCCGCTTGTCAATCGAGTCGTCTTTCCCGGTTTGGGTGGAGACCGGCGAGGTCTCGGTCATCCCGTAAGCGATGGTCACCTCGGACATGTTCATGCGGTCGATGACCTGGCGCATGACCTCGACCGGGCAGGGCGAGCCGGCCATGATCCCCGTCCGCAGCGAGGAGAGGTCGTAGGTCTCGAAGTCAGCCACGGCCAGTTCGGCGATGAACATCGTCGGTACCCCGTAGAGCGAGGTGCACCGCTCCTCACTCACCGCTGAGAGCACCGACACCGGTTCGAAGGCGTCGTTCGGAATCACCATGGTGGACCCGTGAGTGGTGGAGCCGAGGTTGCCCATCACCATGCCGAAGCAGTGGTAGAAGGGCACCGGGATACACACCCGATCGTCCTCGGTGTAGCCGAGGGTCTCACCGACGAAGAACCCGTTGTTCAGAATGTTTCGGTGGGTGAGGGTGGCGCCTTTCGGGAGCCCAGTCGTGCCC
>RFQQ01000165.1 GCA_009924875.1 Actinomycetota bacterium
TTGCCGCGAACCTGCACCGGCATCTCGATCTCATCGTCGACGAGGAGGGAGGGGTCGGCGGTTGGGAACGTCACATAGGTGAGCGTCGAGTCATGACCGAGCCTCGACCACAGCTCCTCGGCGATGTGCGGCACGAGTGGGGCGACCATGAGGATCATCGACTCGGCAACCTCGCGAGGAGTCGACCCGGTCGCCTGATTGACCTTGGTGACGTGGTTGTTCAACTCGATCAGCTTGGCGATCGCGGTGTTGAAGCGGAGTGCCTCCATCTCCGTGCGGACGGTGTCGATGGTGCGGTGAAGGAGTCGTCGGGTCTCGTCATCGGCGGGCCCATCGGTCACCGTGGTCGCGCCGGTCTCCTCGTCGACCACGGTGCGCCAGAGCCGTTGGAGGAATCGGTACATGCCAACGACATCACGGGTTTCCCAAGGGCGGCTGGCGTCGAGGGGTCCCATCGCCATCTCGTAGAGACGCAGCGTGTCGGCCCCGTAGGCCTCGTACATCTCGTCGGGGGAGACGGCGTTCTTCAGGCTCTTGCCCATCTTTCCCCACTCGCGCTCGACCGGTCGGCCCTCGTGGAGGAACTCGCCGTTCCGCTCCTCGACGGCGGTGGCGTCGACGTAGATGCCCCGCTCGTCCTTGAAGGCGTTGGCGAGGATGTACCCCTGGTTGAACAGTCGCGCGTAGGGCTCGAGGGAGGAGACGTGCCCGAGGTCGTGAAGGACCTTGTGCCAAAAACGCGCGTAGAGGAGGTGGAGCACGGCGTGCTCCACCCCGCCGACGTAGAGGTCGACACCGCCGGGATGGTCGGGCCGGAGGTCAGCGCGCGGTCCCATCCAGTAACGCTCCACCTCGGGGTCGACAAAGGCATCGGCGTTCGTCGGGTCGAGGTAGCGCAGCTCGTACCAACACGATCCGGCCCACTGGGGCATGACGTTGGTGTCGCGCCGGTACGTGCGCGGGCCGTCTCCGAGATCGAGTTCGACCTCCACCCAGTCGCCGAGGCGGTCGAGCGGGCTCTCCGGATCGGAGAACTCATCGTCAGCGTCGAAGGTGCGGGGAGAGAACGAATCGGTCTCGGGCAACAGCACCGGGAGCATCTCGTCGGGAAGGGTGTGCGGGTTTCCGTCGTCGTCGTAGACCACCGGAAACGGCTCACCCCAGTAGCGCTGGCGGCTGAAGAGCCAGTCGCGCAACTTGTAGGTCACCGTCGCCTCGCCGTGGCCGTTG
>RFQQ01000166.1 GCA_009924875.1 Actinomycetota bacterium
CATTGATCGGCGACTCGAAACTGAGATCCGGTCGCTCCTCGATGCCCGGGCCCGCGGGGCGACGATCTGCCCGAGTGAGGCCGCTCGCGCGGTAGCCGACGATTGGAAGCCGCTGATGGAACGAGCCCGGTCGGCGGCGCGGCGCCTCGTCGTGGCCGGCGAGGTCGAGGTGCTTCAGGGCGGGCGGGTCGTCGATCCGTCCACCGCGAAGGGCCCGATCCGAGTGCGCCTCGTCGACTGACGGGTGATCGCTACCGTGAGGGAATGGCCGCAGATGAGGTCCTCGTCGGGCGAGTGAGGGAGCACCTCTCTGGCGATCTGTCGATCAGTGAGCGGCGAATGTTCGGTGGGCTCGCCGTGATGTGCAACGGCAACATGGCGGCCGGCGTCATCGGTGACCGCTTGATGGTGCGGGTCGGACCCGAGGCCTGGCTGGCGGCGCTTGAGGAGCAGGGAGTCAGCGAGATGGACTTCACTGGTCGCTCGCTGCGCGGGATGGTCTATGTCGATTCTGGTGCTCTCGAAGGGGAGGGGCTCGCTCGCTGGCTGGACCGCGGTATCGCGTTCGCCGGGTCGCTACCAGCGAAGTGAGCGTCCGGTGTCCGGAGGTCGGATCGTTTGACCAGCGGCGCGGTGTGTGAGAATTTCGCGGTTCGGTGAGTCGGATCACAAGGGGGAGCGGTGGCTGAGCAGGTCGCGTGGACGGCGATGGCCGATGGGAACCAGGCGGATTATGAGTTCCTCTCCGGCATCTACGAGGGACACGCTCGCGCGAGCCTTACGGACTCGCTCTTCGATCTGCTCACGCGGATGGAGGGTCCAACGCTCGGTTATCGCGTTGACCGGGCGGAGCACAGCCGGCAGTCGGCGACGCGGGCGTTGCGCAACGGCGAACCGGACGAACTGGTGGTGGCTGCGCTTTTCCACGACGTCGGGGATGTCGTCGCCCCGCACAACCACAGCGCCGTCGCGGCGGAGATCCTCGCGCCGTACGTGTCAGAGGAGACGACTTGGGTGATCCGTCACCACGGCCTCTTCCAGGGCTACTACTACTTCCATCACCTCGGTGGGGATCGCGACGCTCGCGATCGGTATCAGGAGTCGCCGTTCTTCGAGCGGTGCGCGTGGTTCTGTCAGGAGTACGACCAGAACTGTTTCGACCCCGATTACGACTCGCTCACCGATGCCGACTTCCGGCCGCTCGTCGAGGCGGTGCTGTCACGACCCTCG
>RFQQ01000167.1 GCA_009924875.1 Actinomycetota bacterium
GGCGCCAAGGAGGTCCTCTGCATCAAGGTGCTCGGCGGAACCCGCCGTCGCTACGCCTCGATCGGCGACATCTTCGTCGCGACGGTCAAGGACGCGATTCCGGGCGCCGGCGTCAAGAAGGGTGACGTCGTGAAGTGCGTCGTTGTGCGCACGAAGAAGGAGAAGCGCCGTCCCGACGGCAGCTACATCCGCTTCGACGAGAACGCTGCCGTCATCATCAAGGACGACCTCACCCCCCGCGGAACCCGCATCTTCGGACCGGTCGGCCGCGAGCTTCGCGACCGCAAGTTCATGAGGATCGTGTCCCTCGCCCCGGAGGTGCTCTGACATGAAGATCCGCAAGGGAGACACCGTGCTCGTCATCGCGGGCAAGGACAAGGGCAAGGAGGGCACCGTCGACCGCGTGCTCCCCAAGCAGGACAAGGTGGTCGTCGCTGGCATCAACACCGCCAAGCGCCACCAGCGAGCCCGTAAGGCCAACGAGCAGGCCGGCATCATCGACAAGGACATGCCGATCCACGTCTCGAACGTGATGCTCGTGCACAAGGGCAAGCCCGTCCGCGTCGGATACCGCATCGAGGCCGACGGCACCAAGGTGCGCGTGGCTCGGCCCTCTGGAGAGGTGATCAAGTGAGCACGTCCACCATGCCCCGTCTGAAGGTTCGCTACCGCGAGGAACTGCGCGGCCAGCTCCAGACCCAGCTCGGGATCGAGAACGTCATGCAGATCCCGTCGATCGAGAAGATCGTGATCAACATGGGAGTCGGTCGCGCCGCCCAGCAGCCCTCGCTGCTCGAGCACGCTGTCGCCGACCTCACCCTGATCGCGGGCCAGAAGCCCGTCGTCACCATCGCGGGCAAGTCCATCGCGGGCTTCAAGCTCCGCGAGGGCCAGGCGATCGGCACCAAGGTGACCCTCCGCGGTGACCGCATGTGGGAGTTCCTCGACCGGCTCATCGCGGTCGCCATCCCCCGTATCCGCGACTTCCGCGGTCTCCCGGCCCACTCCTGGGACGGACGGGGCAACTACACCTTCGGACTCAGCGACCAGACGGTGTTCCCCGAGATCGACATCGACAAGGTCGAGCAGCCCCGGGGCATGGACATCACCATCGTGACGACGGCGACCACCGACGAGGCGGGCAAGGCCCTCCTCGACGCCTTCGGCTTCCCCTTCAAGCAGGGTGCCGACGCCGACAACGCGCCGCGCAAGAAGCGCTCACGCCAGCCG
>RFQQ01000168.1 GCA_009924875.1 Actinomycetota bacterium
GTCTCGAGACAATCGCCGGACGGCCCACCCACAGCCGCCCGCCATCGCTCAACGCGCTCGGCGCTGCGGGCCATCAGCCCGTCGTCCCACTCCCATTCGGTTCGGTAGTGGTGGGTGGTGATTCCGGCCCTGATCACGACGGGCTCCCATTCGGCGCGGAGGCGGTCGATGAAGACGAGGTTGCCAAGACTCTTCGACATCTTCTCACCGTCCATGGACACGAGGGCGGCGTGCATCCAGTAGCGAGCGAACGGGCTGCCGGTGGCCGCCTCGGATTGCAACGTCTCGCACTCGTGGTGGGGGTAGATCAAGTCCGCTCCCCCGCCGTGGATGTCGATGGTCTCTCCGAGTTCTCGGAGCACGAGAGCACTGCACTCGATGTGCCAGCCGGGACGTCCCGGACCCCACGGAGAGTCCCATGCTGGCTCGTCGGCCGCGGACGGTTGCCACAGCACGAAGTCGAGTGGATCTCGCTTAGCCGGATCGTCGATGTTGCCGCCTCGCAATGCGGCGAGGCCGAGCATGGCGTCCCGATCGAGTCCACTCAGCGCCCCGAGCGCGGGCGACTCCCCGGCGGCGAAGTAGACCGCCCCGCCCGAGGTGTAGGCCCGGCCCGCGTCGAGCACCGCGCCGATGAGCCGCCGTATATCGCTGATCGCTGAGGAGGCTCGGGGAGCCGAATCCGGGGCGATCGCGTTCAGCGCTGCCATGTCGGCATCGAAGCGTCGCTCCTCGGCGGCCGCGAGGTCGAGGTAATGAATGCCGAGCTCGCGAGCTTTCGCGAACAGCGGGTCGTCGACATCGGTGACATTGCGCACCATCCGCACGCGATGTCCGCGATCGACGAGGGTGCGTATCAACACGTCGTACGCGAGGAAGGTGCTCGCGTGCCCGAGATGCGTCGCGTCGTAGGGCGTGATGCCGCAGACGTACATACGAACCTGGTCCCCGAGAACCGGCTCGACGAGCGCCCCCGTCCGAGTGTCGTGGATTCGGAGCGTTGGAAGCGGTTGAACCGAGTCAGGCATCGCCGCGGATACCGGTCAGCTTCGGCGCGACCCGGGTCTTGTAGCGGACGTTCAGCTGAAGCAGGACCGCGGTGAAGGCTTCGATCGCGGTCGCGTTCGACAGTTCCCCGGCGTCGAGGGGTCGGCATCCGGGGATCCGAGCGACGATCTCGCTCACCTCGCGCACCGCCGCTGG
>RFQQ01000169.1 GCA_009924875.1 Actinomycetota bacterium
GGTCGCTTCAGCCCGCCGGACGACCCGTCCGGCCGATCGCTTTTCCCGGATCATCCTCCGCCGCGGACCCCGAACGCTCCCTTGGCGCGAGGTGCCGCTCCCACAGTTCGGTGATGACCTCCTCGGCCGTCCGACCACTGCCCTCACGCACTCGGATCCTCCCCGAGAGCGCAGCGAGCGCGGCGTCGAGCGGCACACCCGAACCACCGCGGATTCCGAGGAGCTCACCAGCGATGAGCACGGTGTCGATGGCGCCCCGCACCGACGATCCCGATCGGAGATCGGGATGAGTCCGGGTGGCCCGAACCATCTCGACGACCGCGCCGAGTGTCTGGTCCGAGGCGATAGCGGCCACGCGGGCAACGATCTCCGCCTCCTCCTCAGCGCTCTGGTAGTCGAAAGTGAGCCGGCAGACCCGATCCATGACCGCCCCAGAGATTCGTCCCGTGCCGACCGCGTCGAAGGGGTTCATGGCCGCGACCAGCCGGAAGCCCGGTTCGGCCACCACTCGTCCAAGCCTCGGCACCACGATCTCGCGTTCGCTCATCACGGTGACGAGCGTGTTCAGTGTCTCCTCTGGAACCCGGTTGATCTCCTCGATGTAGAGGAGGGCTCCGGTACGCATCGCGCGAAGAAGGGGGCCGTCGACGAAGACCTCCGGGGAGTAGCCGTCAGTCAGCACCGTCGCCGGATCGAAGTACCCGACCAGTCGGGCGGGGGTCAGTTCAGCGGTCCCCTCAGCAAACTCGAATCCCGAGCCGGTGCCCTCCGCCAACCTTCGGAGCAGGGTCGACTTGCCGGTGCCCGGGGGTCCCTCGATGAGGATGTGTCGCCCGGAGCGCAGCGCGGCGAGCAACACCTCAATCTCGCGCCCCCGTCCGACAACGGAGCGCCGGAGGGCCTCGATGGCCCCAGCCGACTCGGAGCCCGAGCGCTCAGTCGAAGACGATGACACCGCGGATGTTCTCTCCGTTGCGCATCGCGTCGTATCCCTCGTTGATCTGGTCGAGCGTGTAGGTCCTCGTCACGAGGTCGTCGAGGTTGAGCTGACCCTGGGTGTAGAGCTCGAGCAACCGGGGGATGTCGCGACGGATGTTGCCCGATCCGAAGAGCGAGCCGACGACCTGCTTCTCGAACAACGTCAGCATTGCCGCGGGGATCGCGATCGACTGCTCGGCCGTCGGGTGGATGTTGGTCACA
>RFQQ01000170.1 GCA_009924875.1 Actinomycetota bacterium
ATCGCCGACCTCCGAGAGGCCGTCGCCGAGCACCAACAGCGGTTCTGGGGGATGACCGTCGACCCCGACACCGAGGTGCTCATCACCGCGGGCGCCACCGAGGCGCTCGCCGGATCGCTGCTCGGCATCTTGGAGACCGGTGACGAGGTCATCGTGTTCGAGCCGATGTTCGACTCGTATCAGGCGTGCATCGCGCTCGCCGGCGCGACCGTCGTGCCGATCACCCTCCAGCCCGGAGTCGAGGGGTACACCTTCGATGAGGAACGTCTGCGTTCGGCGGTCACCCCTCGCACGCGCCTCATCCTGCTGAACACCCCGCACAACCCGGCACAACCCGACCGGCAAGGTGTTCACCCGCGAGGAGATGCTCACCATCGCCGAGGTCGCCCTCGAACACGATCTGCTGGTGATCACCGATGAGGTCTACGAGCACCTCGTGTTCGATGACCGGGAGCACATCCCGATGGCCACCGTGCCCGGCATGGGGGAGCGCACACTCACCATCTCGAGTGGGGGCAAAACGTTCAGCACCACCGGCTGGAAGATCGGTTGGATCTGCGGACCCCAAGAGATCGTTCGCGCGGCGATGCGGGCCAAGCAGTTCCTGACCTATGTGAACGGCGCGCCATTCCAACCGGCGATCGCCACCGGTCTCCGCCTCGGCGACGACTACTTCACCGGTCTTGCCCGACGGCTTCAAGACGCCCGCGACGCCCTCGCCAGCGGACTCGGTCAGGCGGGCTTCACCGTCTTCCCGAGTGAGGCCACCTACTTCACGACGGTCGACATCACTCCGGTGCGACCCGATGGCGACGGTATGGCGCTGTGTGAGCAACTCCCACACCTCATCGGTGTGGTGGCGGTGCCGAACGAGGTGTTCTACGTCGACCCGGCCCGCGGACGGAACCTCGTCCGCTTCGCCTGCTGCAAACGTCCCGAGGTCATCAACGAGGCGGTCGAACGACTCGGACGACTCAAGGAGGTGCTCGAATGAGCGACACGACCCCGGCCTTCACCGTCGCCGGTATCCAACACGACATCGTGTGGGGAGACCGCGAGGCCAACTTCGCTCGACTCGGTCCCCGCATCGCCGAGGCCGCGAGCAACGGTGCCCGGCTCGCGCTCCTCACGGAGACGTTCTCAACGGGCTTCGGGTTCCATGTGCCGGGCTTCGAGACCGAACCGGAGGGGGGACCATC
>RFQQ01000018.1 GCA_009924875.1 Actinomycetota bacterium
GCACCCGCCGGCGGGTGCTCCATGTTGTTGGCCGGGAGGAACGACAGCAGGTACTTGACTTCGTCGAGGCAAGCCTGCTCGTCGTCACTGACGAAGGTGGCGACACCCGACTTCGAGGCGTGGCTCATCGCGCCCCCGAGTTCCTCGAGGGTCACGTCGGCGCCGGTGACGGTCTTCACCACATCGGGTCCGGTGATGAACATGTGCGAGGACTCCCGCACCATGAAGATGAAGTCGGTCATGGCCGGCGAGTACACAGCGCCACCGGCACAGGGTCCGAGGATCACGGAGATCTGCGGGATGACACCGGACGACTTGACGTTGCGGTGGAAGATGCCGCCGTAGGAGGCGAGTGACACGACGCCCTCCTGGATGCGGGCACCCGCGCCGTCGTTGAGGCCGATCATTGGGGCACCGGTTCGAAGGGCGAGATCCATGACCTTGTGGATCTTCTCGGCGAAGACCTCGCCGAGAGCTCCACCGAACACGGTGAAGTCCTGACTGAAGACGAAGACCTTGCGACCATCGATCGTGCCCCAGCCGGTGATGACACCGTCGGTGTATGGATGCTCGTCGAGACCAGCCGCATGGGCGCGGTGTCGGGCCAACATGTCGAGTTCGTGGAAACTGCCGTCGTCGAGCAAGTAGTCGATGCGCTCGCGAGCGAGCATCTTGCCCTTCGCGTGTTGACGCTCGACGGCCCGTTCGCTACCGGCGTGCAGGGCCGCCTCGCGACGCTCCCGCAGCTCCTCGAGTCTGGCGCGCATGGTGCTCACCGGAGCGACGCTAGTTGGTTGCCGGATGCCCCGCGTGGGTCGCGATCAGGGAGTCGTGGTCTCGGTGGAGGTCGCGTCATCGACACCGTCGAGAACGGTGGTCGTGGGCACGATGGTCGATCCGGTCGTGCCGACGATGCTGGTTGGCACGGCCGGCAGTGTCGTCGAGGAGGTCGGTGTCGACCCGTCCGACTCGTAGATCATCACGGCGCCGTTAGCGACCGCGGTGAGACCGGTCTCGAACGAGACGGTCACGGTCACGGACCAGGTTCCCGGAACATCAAATGGCAGGCCGGTGCCGAGGGGCAGGCGGGCGACACCGCGACCGGTGAGCGGGATGTCCTGAATGGTGCCCCTCCCGTAACTCCCGACCTCCGGATCGAATTCGACGACGAGATCGGTGATCGGAGCCGGCGTCTCGATCACGAGCACCTCGAGCCCGTTAAGCCCGACGCGCGATGGATCGAGCGAGACCTCGGCGACGAATCCTGATGCGGCGTCCTCGATCGGCACGGTCACCGCGTACGTCATCTCGGGGATCAGGGAGACCTTGGGTGGGTTGAGTGAAAGGAGCCAACCGCTGAAGGCGAGCACCACCACGCCGATGAGGGCCTCCGTGCCGAAGGTCCGACGGAACCGGTCGGCGTGGGCGGCCGACATCGTCTCCCGGCGGGCGAGTTTGCTGTTGATCACCGAGCGCGCCCCGATGGCGACGAAGGCCATGACGATGACGGCGATCGACTTCACGACCACCACCCGGCCGTAGGAGCTGTTGAGCACGGCACCACCGACGAGGCGGTAGGTCTGGGCGACCCCGCTGATGACCGCGACCACGAGCGCGGTGGTCGCCAGTTGGGTGTAGTTCCGGGTCGCCTTGACGAGGTCGGCCGGGCCCGGCCCAGCCAGCACGACGCGTCCGACGAGCACCGCGCCGCCGAACCAGATGCCGACGGAGGCGATGTGGATGAGGTCGATCACGATGCCGAGTACCACCAGATCACCGTCGAGCCGGGAGAAGGCCATCGTCGCCGGGTGCCTCTGGATCGCCGTCTACCCCGAGCGGATCAACGAACCGGGCTCACAGGCGTTCGCGATCACCCTCCCGACCGCCGCGGCTGACGAGGGCGATCATCGCGGCCGAGCCGAACAGGATGAGTACGGCGACCCCGGAGATGAGTCGACCGAGCCAGACGGCGCCTCCGGTCGACCCGTTGGAGCGCACCGGGTCGCTCTCTGCGGTAGAGACCGGAACCGCGGGCACCGTGATGTTGGTGGCCTGCTCCGTCGAGTTGCCGGCGACCACCGTGTCGGCGGCGACCGAGAAGGCGATGAGATCGGTCGCGATCGGTTGGTTCAGGTCGTCGCGAAGAAGCCAGGTGATCGTGCAGGCACCCTTTGGAAACGGCGAGAGCACCTCAACGGTGAACGTGACGTCGTCGTCGGCGAGCTGCGGTATGCCGGTGCTCTGCGGCTGTGCCGGGACCCCGCATCCCACCGCCACCGTGAACGATTCGTCGGCGTCCACGGGCTGCTGGAACGCGAAGGTCATGAAGGCCGGCGAGGTTCCGAGGGTCGCACCATCCGACGGGCTCGACGCCGCGAGTTCGTTCGACCCGTTCTGAGCCGACACCGGAGATCCAGGAGCGACGAGGGCGATGGCCAGCGCGATCAGGGCGCCGACGAGGCGGGCGGCCAGACCGAACGTCACCCGCGATCGACCACCCCTCCGGGGCGATTCAACGGCGGTGGCGATCACATGCCAACGGTAGTCAGGGGTCCGCCTCGACGACCGGCATCCCGTCGGACGGGGTGGGCACCTCCGACCTAGTGTGGGCGGATGGCCACCCAGTCGCTCTACCGCCGTTACCGGCCGCGACGCTTCGCCGAGTTGAAGGGCCAAGAGCACGTCGTGAGGGCGCTCCGGGAAGCGGTCCGTACCGGTCGCGAGGGGCAGGCCTACCTCTTCAGTGGACCTCGGGGGACCGGCAAGACGACCACCGCTCGAATCCTCGCCAAGGTGCTCAACTGCACCGCTCCGGTCGATGGTGAGCCGTGCTGCGAATGCGACTCATGCCTGTCGGTCGAGCGGGGTACGAGCTACGACGTACACGAACTCGATGCTGCGTCGAACAACTCGGTGGAGGATGTCCGCAGCCTGATCGACAAGGTGTCGCTCGCGACGCCCGGCCGGCACAAGGTCTACATCCTCGACGAGGTGCACATGCTCGGTCCGGGGGCCTCCGCCGCCCTCCTCAAGGTGTTGGAGGAGCCGCCGCCCCACGTGGTCTTTGTGCTCGCAACGACCGATCCGCAGCGCCTCAAGGACACGATCAGGTCACGCACCCAGCATCTCCAGTTCCATCTACTGCCCTCCGACACACTCGCCGAGCACCTGCGCTGGGTCGCTGACGACGCGGGAATCGACATCGACTCGTCGGTGATCGACGCGGCCCTCGAACAGGGTGGTGGATCAGCCCGCGATTCGCTCTCGGCTCTCGAACTCCTCGCGGCCACCGGCGGTGACGTCTCTGACCACATCGACCTCGATGAGTTCGTCTCCGCCTTCGTCGACACCGACACGGGACGAGCTCTCGCCGCGGTCGCCCACGCCGTCTCGATGGGGCACGATCCCCGAACCCTCACCGAGCACCTCCTGCGGCATCTCAGGAATCTGTTTCTCTCGCTCATGGCTCCCGAACTCGTTCAGGTGCGTCACGACCGACTCGACGAACTGGCGTCGCTCGCGCGGGCGCTCGGCGCGGCCGGACTCGTGCGTTCGATGGAGCGTCTTGGCCAAGCCCTCGTCGAGATGCGGTTCGCCCCCGATCCTCGGATCATGCTGGAGATCTCACTCGTCCAGTTGACCCGCGATGACACTGGTGATGACACGGGGGCACTTCTCGCACGACTCGAACGACTTGAACGCGCCGTTCGAGATGGATCGCAGCGCGCACCGGAACCGGCCGCTCCCGTCGACCCGGGAACCGGAAAGGCCGTACTCGGCGGACGGGCCCGCCGGTCAGCCGAGGTGAAGGCAACCGAATCAGCTCCCACTCCGGCAACGGCGGCAGAGTCCACGGTCCCCTCCTCGCCGACTGAGGTGGTACCCGAGACTCCGTCAGCGCCCGTCGATCTTCGTCGGGTGATCGAGGTCTGGGAGTCGAGCGTTCGCGCTGGGCTGAAACCGCTCGTTCGGGCACTCTTCTCCGCCGGCGAGTTCGTCGGGTTCGACTCCCCGGCCACGGCGCGCTTCCGTGCGCCGAACCCCGCCCACGGCGCTCGTTGCTCAGCCCACCTCGCTGAAGTGGCCACCGCCCTCGGACGGGCACTCGGGTCCGAGGTGACGATCGTCCTCGACGACACTCCCGAAACGCCGGCGACCACCGCCACAAACACCGCCGATTCGGTGGAGGAGCCGATCGACCCGACCGAGCTCGTCGATGTGCCACCGTCCGACGTTCCGACCCCGGTGGACTCGATCACCAAAGCCTTTCCTGGCGCTCAGGTCGTTGAAAGGAACGACTGATGGCGGGCGTCTACACCCCTCCCGTCCAGACCCTGATCGACGAGCTCGGACGCTTGCCCGGTGTCGGCCCGAAGTCGGCGCAACGGATCGCGTTCCATCTGCTCAAGATTCCGGCGGCCGACGTCGAGCGACTCGCTGCGGCGATTCACGACGCGAAGGATCGGGTGCGCTTCTGCGACCGCTGCTTCAACGTGGCCGAGTCGACGCTCTGCCCGATCTGCTCTGACGAGCGGCGCGACAGCACGATCCTGTGCGTCGTCGAGGAGTCCCGCGACATCGTCGCCCTCGAGCGCACCGGCGAGTTCCGGGGGCGCTACCACGTACTCCTCGGATGCATGAACCCGCTTGAGGGCATCGGCCCGGAGAACCTCAAGATTCGCGAGCTCGTTACCCGGCTCGGCGAGGAGCCGATCGAGGAGATCGTCATCTGCACGAACCCCAACACCGAAGGTGAGGTCACGGCCATGTACCTCGCGCGCCTGCTCGGGCCGCTCGGGATCCGGGTCACGCGCCTCGCGAGCGGCCTCCCGGTGGGTGGTGACCTTGAGTACGCCGATGAGCTCACCCTTGGGCGAGCGTTCGAGGGTCGTCGGGCCGTTGAGTCCTGACGCGAATCGGAACTAGCTCAGAACGCGCGGACGATCAGGGCATCGCCCTGCCCACCGCCGCCGCACAACGCGGCCGCCCCGACGCCACCGCCGCGACGACGGAGTTCGTGCAACAGCGTGAGCGCGAGTCGGTTGCCGCTCATGCCGATCGGGTGACCGAGAGCGATCGCGCCACCATTGACATTGACCCTCTCCGGGTCGAGAGCGAGATCGGCGGTCGAGGCGATGCCCACGGCAGCGAAAGCCTCGTTGATCTCAACCAGGTCGAGATCGTCGACTCCGAGATCCGTTCGCGCCAGCGCAGCGCGGATCGCGTTCGAGGGCTGAAGCAGGAGCGACGGATTGTCCGGGCCGGCCACCATGCCGAACGACACGAACTCTCCGAGACTCTCGACCCCTCGCCGATCGGCCTCCGCCTCGCTCATGAGAACGAGCGCGGATCCGCCATCGGAGATCTGCGAGGCGTTGCCGGCGGTGATCGTTCCGCTCGGGTCGAATGCCGGTCGCAGGCCGCCGAGGCTGTCGGCGGTCGTGTCGGCGCGGATGCCCTCATCCTCGGTCACGACGACCGCGTCACCACGACGCTGCGGCACGGAGACCGATGCGATCTCATCGGCGAGTCGGCCGTTCTTCGTAGCGTCGGCGGCCCGCTCATGGGAGGCGGCAGCGAACTCGTCTTGAGCGGCGCGACTGATCGCGCCGGCCGTGTACCGCTCCGTGCCAGTGCCCATGAGGCAAGCGTCGAAGGCGCACCAGAGTCCGTCGTGGACGATGGCGTCGCGCACCTCCGCGTCGCCATAGCGAATTCCGGCCCGCGCCGCGGGCAGGAGATGTGGGGCGTTGGTCATCGACTCCATGCCTCCGGCAACGACGATGTCGGCGTCACCTGAGGCGATCATCTGATGCGCCAAGTACACGGTGTTGAGACCGGAGAGACACACCTTGTTCACGTTGACCGATGGGACACTCATCGGAATCCCGGCCTTCGCGGCCGCTTGGCGGGCGGGCACTTGGCCCTGTCCGGCCATGAGCACCTGCCCCATGATCACGTGGTCGACGTCCTGTGGGGCGACGCCGGCGCGTTCGAGGGCGGCGGCGATGGCCGCCCCACCGAGGTCGGCGGCCGACAGCGAACTGAAGGCACCGCTCAGCTTTCCGATCGGGGTGCGGGCTCCGGCGACGATTCGGGTGGTCATGGGTGAACCGTAGTTGTCCCCGCCACCGGTGTCGCCCTCGGGCGCTCCACCTCGCACAGCGAAGTTACCGGTTGGTACGGTCCCGCCATGACGACGACAGCCATCCGTGACGCCGTGCTCGCCGGTGCTCCCGGTGAGGAACTCGCCCACCTCCCGATTCCCGAGTCGTATCGAGCCTCGTTCGTGCGACGAGACGAGGTCGACATGTTCGAGGGGGTCGCCTCCGAGGACAAGGACCCGCGTCAGGCCCTCCATGTCGATGAGGTCGCGACACCGGAACTGGCGCCCGACGAGGTGTACCTCGCGGTCATGGCCTCGTCGATCAACTTCAACACCGTCTGGTCATCGATCTTCGAACCGCTTCCCACCTTCGGGTTCCTCGATCGCCTCGCTCGCGAGTCGGAGTGGTCAGCCAGGCACCGGCGAGATGAGCACATCCTCGGCTCCGATGCCTCCGGTGTGGTGCTCCGGGTGGGCTCCGCTGTCCGCAACTGGAAGCCCGGGGACCGGGTCACCGTTCACTGCAACCACGTCGACGATCAGGACCCCTCCGCTCACGACGACTCGATGCTCGCCAACAATCAGCGGATCTGGGGTTTCGAGACCAACTTTGGCGGGCTCGCCGATATCGCAGTCGTGAAGGCCAACCAGTTGATGCCGAAGCCCACCCACCTCAGCTGGGAGGAGGCGGCTGTCAACGCGTTGTGTAACTCCACCTCCTATCGCATGCTCGTCAGCGATAACGGCGCCCGCATGAAACAGGGTGACTCGGTGCTCATCTGGGGAGCGACGGGAGGCATCGGCGGCTACGCCGTCCAATACGTGTTGAACGGCGGCGGCACACCGATCGGCGTGGTCTCCTCACCCGAGCGGGCAGCGATGCTCGAGGCGATGGGGTGCGAGGCCATCATCGACCGACGAGCCGAGGGGTACCGGTTCTGGTCCGACGAGCACACCCAGGATGAGTCCGAGTGGCGTCGCTTCGGCAAAAAGATCCGAGAGTTGACCGGAGAGGATCCCGACATCGTCTTCGAGCACCCGGGCCGCTCCACGATGGGCGCGTCGGTTTTCGCGGTGCGTCGCGGTGGAACCGTGGTCACCTGCGCGGCGACCTCGGGTTACATGGTCGAGTTCGACAACCGGCACCTGTGGATGAAGTTGAAGCGGGTCCTCTCCTCCCACTTCGCGAACTACGCGGAGGCCTGGGCGGCCAATCGGCTTATCGACCAGGGACGTATCCAGCCGCTCCTCTCCCGTGTTCACACCCTCGAGGAAGTGGGCGAGGCGGCTCGCGCCGTGCACCGAAACGAAGTGGAAGGCAAGGTGGGCGTGCTCTGCCTGGCTCCCGAGGAAGGCCTTGGAATCGACGATCCGGAGAAGCGGGACCGAATCGGGGAGGATCGCATCACCGTGGTCCGGAGACACTCGACCTGAGATCGACCCCGTCATCATCCCCGACGTCGGGCAGACTGTCGCCATGATCCTCACCGAGATCGACCACGTCGCCATCGCCGTCAACGACCTCGAGGCCGCGATCGCCTATTACGAGCAGGCCTTCGGCGCGACCGTCACCCACCGAGAGGTCGTCGAGAGCGACGGTGTCGAGGAGGCGCTGCTCGCCGTCGCTGAGAGTTACGTGCAACTGCTGACACCGACCCGACCGGACTCCCCGGTCGCTAAAGCGATCGAGAAGCGTGGCGAAGGTCTCCACCACATCGGCTACCGAGTCGATGACTGCGCCGCTGCTCTCGAGTCGATGGTCGCCGCGGGGGCACGGGCGATCGACGCTGCGCCCCGTCCGGGGAGTCGCGGAACGACCGTGGCTTTCATCCATCCGAAGGGCAGCTTCGGAACGCTGATCGAACTCGTCCAGGAGTGATCGGACGAGAGCCGTCCGACACAGGGCGGACATGAGCGACGACCGACGACTACGGCCGGCCGCCGTCCTCTGGGACATGGACGGCACGCTCGTCGACACCGAGCCCTACTGGATCGCGGCCGAGCGGCGTCTCGTCGCGGAGTACGGGGGCGACTGGCCCGACCACCACGCGCACGCCATGGTGGGCTTCGACCTCCGTGACTCCGCCGCCTACATGATCGAGCACGGCGGCATCGACGACCTCGCGCCCGAGCAGATCATCGAGCGCCTGCTCGACGATGTCATCAAGTCCGTTCGGCAGCGAATCCCCTGGCGACCTGGAGCTCGTGAACTGCTGGCAGCCCTCGTCGCCGACGGCGTGCCCTGCGGGCTCGTCACGATGTCCTGGCGCCGATTCGTCGACCCGGTGCTCGAAGCCCTGCCGCCGGGTTCATTCTCCGTGGTCGTCTGCGGCGACGACGTCGAGCGAGGAAAGCCTGATCCCGAGCCGTACACGACGGCAGCCGAACTGCTCGGCGTCGCTCCCGCGGACTGTATGGCCCTCGAGGACTCACCGACCGGTGTCGCCTCCGCGGTCGCGGCCGGATGTGTCACGGTCGGTGTGCCGAACGTCGCCGATCTGAGGGGGGTCCCCGGCGCCACGCTCGTCCCGAGCTTGGTCGACGTCGATCTCGCGACGATCTGGGCGTCATCGCACGGCCCAGAACGAACTCGCCGGCGTCTCACCCTCGCCGCGGTCATCGCGGCTGCGCTGGCGCTCGTCGGCGTGACCTTCACCCTTGGCGGGGACAACGAACCAATCGCCCCTCCCGGTGAGATCGCTCTCGACGTCTGGGCTCCGTACTGGACTCTCGATGACACGCTCGCCGACCCCAGCCTCGCTGATCGCATCGGCGCGCTCCGCGAGGTGTCGCCGTTCTGGTTCTCCGTCGACGGCACCGGCACGGTCATCGTCGACTCGAACACGCCGGCCTCGGAGGCGGAGAGACTGATCTCCCTCGTCGAGGCCTCACCAGCGCGCCTCGTCCCGTCGATCATCGATCATCTGCCGAGCGGCGCGATGGCGGCGCTTCTCGCCGATGAGGCGCGACGGTCGCGCCACGTCGACCGCATCGTCTCGTTCGCTCGTGAGATCAACGCTGACGGCATCGACATCGACTACGAGCAGTTCGCCTTCGCCGATAACCCGACCACCTGGCCGACGACCTCTCCGGCCTGGGTGACCTTCATCGCTGAGCTCGCCGAGGCCCTCCACGCCGACGGTCGAACCCTGACGGTCTCGGTCCCGCCCATCTACGACGTGACAACAACCGGCGAGATCGGCTACTGGGTGTACGACCATGGGGCGATCGCGGAGCATGTCGACGCGATCCGACTCATGGCCTACGACTTCTCCACGTCGAGCGCTGGGCCGGTCGCGCCGCTCGACTGGACGCGCGACGTGGTCGAGGGCGCACTCAAAGCCGTGCCGGTCGAGCATCACTCCAAACTGGTCCTCGGCATTCCTGCCTACGGTTACAACTGGGTCGTGGGGATTGATGGAACGTGCCCGGCCGACGCTCCAGGCCGGACCGGGGTCACGTCAGCCTCGATCGATGACCTCATCGCGAGGAGAGGCGGCACCCCGGCCTACGACGCGCTGAGCGGCGAGTGGACGTTCACTTACGAACTCGAGCTCTCCGACGCCGTCACAAGTTGTGTGCAACGACGTGAGGTGAGGTGGATCGACGCCGAAGGTGTTCGGGATCGGGTGCACATCGCGCGGCGAGCCGGCTTCGGCGGGGTATCACTCTGGGCACTCGGCTACGACGACCCGGAGGTCTGGGCGACGCTCACGGCATCGCTCTCCGGTGAGATACCGGTCGAGACGACGGTGGCTTCATGAGAGAGGGCCTCGAGACCCTGATCGGCGCGCTCGAGAGCCAGGACCTCGTCGACGCGGTGTTCTCCTCACGCGACGGCCGACGGGTCCGTCTCCGTCAGGTCGACCTACACCGCGGCCGAGTGATCCAGTTCGAGATCACCGACGGTTCAGCCTCCACGGTGGACAACGTCGATCCAACCTCGATCGCCGACCGCGTCAGCGCACTGCTCGACGACGGATTCCGATCCGTGTTCGTGCGACTCTCCGATCGATCTGAGCAGTTCACCCTGTCGAAGCGAGGTCGGGTACTGCGCTCGGTCCATCAGGGATCGAGTGCAGCTCCCGACACCGATCACGATCGGCGGCCACCGCGCTCCGTGCCGGAGGACGCTCCGTTTCTCGTCGAACTCGGCCTCACAGGGCGAGATGGTCGGGTGAAAGCCGAGACAAGTACCTCCAGGTGGTTCGCTTCGTCGACATTCTCGACACCACTCTCGATGGCGTGGCCGACGGCGGCATCGTCGATGTCGTTGATCTCGGCTGCGGAGCAGGGGTGCTGACCATGGCCACCCATCACCATCTGCTGTCTCGAGGATTGACACCTCGAACGGTTGGGGTCGACCTGAAGTCCGACCTCCTCGATCGACTGAACGCCTCCGCGGGCCGGCTCGCCGAACGAGATCCGGGCTGGGAGGAATTGCGCTTCGACGCGGGGTCGATCGCCGACTGGCAACCTCAGAGCGGGAGCGAACCCGATGTGGTGATCGCCCTGCACGCCTGTGACACGGCGACCGACGACGCGCTCGCCGCGGCGATCGACTGGGAGTCGCGGGTGATCCTGGCCGCGCCGTGCTGCCAGCACGACCTCCAAGCCCAACTCGACCGTCACGCGATCCCGCCCGGATTCGAGTCGCTCATGAAACATGGCATCGTTCGGGAACGCCTCGGAGATCTCCTGACCGACACCGTGCGAGCCGACCTGCTCGCATCCCGTGGCTACCGGACCGACGTGATCGAGTTCGTGGCTGGAGAACACACCGCCAAGAACCTCATGATCCGAGCAACCGCGGAAGGTTCCCCCGACCTAGCGGCCGCCTCGCGCGTCGATGATCTGGTGTCGCGGTGGGGGGTGCGTCCCGCCCTGCTCGATCGACTCGGGGCGAGACCGAGCTGATCTCGAGTAGCCGTTAGCGGCGGTCGTGATCGCCACCGACCAGATTTACGGTGATGACCGCGAGGAACCCGATCAGCGCCATCAATGCCAGCGACACGAAGCCGAACGACCGGAACCACACCTCGGAGCAGGCGGGACCCGTGGCGGCGCAGGCACCGGAATCGAGTCCGGGGTTCCACTCGACGAGGTAGTGGTACGCCGAGACGAGCGAGCCGAGGGCCGCGACCGTGACGACATGCCAACGAATCTCCCGCCCGCCGCGAATCATCCAGACGATGCCAATGACCGCGAGCGGATACATCGCGATCCGTTGAAACCAGCAGAGGCGACAGGGGATGTACCCAGCGACCTCGGAGAAGTAGAGCGATCCGAGGGTGGCCCCACCGGCGATGAGCGCGGTGAGCGTTGCCCGCGTCTCGATAACCACGTTGAGAACAGATCTACCCCGGCCGCTCACGGCGAGCAGCCAGAGCACGACCGTCGCGAACCCAACCATCACGGCGAGGGTGGCGCTCAGCACCTCGATCGTCTCGACGTTCACCGGGTCAGTTTGCCCCGTTGGCTCGACAGGCCCACGCGGGAGGCCGCAAGTAGGGTTGAGGCCATGCAGGAGTTCTCATCCGTCACCGTGTCGGCCGGAGAGGCCGAGTCGCTCACCGAGCTGCTCAACGCGCGCTCGGCCGAAGGGTGGACGGTCGTCTCCATCGTTCCGGCCGCGCAGTCGATCGTCGCCTACCTGTGCCGCCCGAGCGGATCGAACGCGTTCGGAGCCACCGCCACCGCAACCACCAACGCCTCCCTCAGCCCCGAACCGGCATCCACGACCCCGGCGACAAACGCGGCAGTGAGCCCGTCGCCGACGGTGTCGCCCTCACCAACCCCAGCGGCCTCGGTGGTGGACCCCTCACCCGCCCCGGCGGTTCCCTCGGGTTGGTACGCCGACCCCTCCGGCCGGTTCGAGATCCGGTACTGGGACGGCGAGAACTGGACCGAGCACGTCTCGCGCGGCGGCCAGCAGTCCACCGACCCTCCCGTGGCCTGAGGTGCGCGCGACCTCCATCGGACACGCGGGCATCCTCATCGAGAGCGACGCCGGCTCGATCCTGTGCGACCCGTGGTTCGACCCGGCGTTCTTCGCCTCATGGTTCGTCTTCCCGCGCAACGATCAACTCGATGCCGATCTGCGCAATCGGATTGAGAACGCCGACTACCTGTACGTCTCCCACCTTCACGGCGATCACCACGACGAGTCATGGCTCCGCCGCCACCTTCGACGCGACATTCCCGTCCTGCTGCCCGACTATCCAACGGGTGAGCAGCGGCGCCGGATGGAGGCTCTGGGCTTCACCGAGTTCATCCGCACCTCCGATGGCACCGAACTCGAGCTGCGACCCGGTCTGAGCGTGGCCATCCACGTCGAGACGTCGATCACCGACGGCCCGGGGGGCGACTCCGCGCTCGTGGTCTCCGACGGCGAGTCGCGCATCGTGAACCAGAACGACTGTCGGACAGCGGATCCGGATCTCGCCGCGCTTGCCGCGCACGGACCGGTCGACCTGCACTGGCTCCAGTACTCGGGGGCCATCTGGTACCCGATGGTCTACGAGATGCCCGAGTCCGACAAGCTCAACCTCTGCCGCGCGAAGGTGGAGAGCCAAGGGGCACGAGCGATGCGTTACGTGGAGTCGATCGGGGCACGCGCGGTGGTTCCGAGTGCCGGTCCTCCCGTGTTCCTTGACGACGACCTCGCCCACCTCAACATGATCGACGGTGATGAGGCCTCGATCTTCCCCGACCAACGCTGGTTTCTCGAGCGTCTCACCGCTGGAGGCCACACCGGGATCGTCGCCGTGCCCGGTACGACGATCGACGTGACCCCGTCGTCGATCGACGTCACTCATCCGATGAGCGACTCCGAGATCGACGCGATCTTCTCGGACAAGGCGACCTACCTCGATGCGTATCGGGCCGACTGGGCCGACTGGCTCCGTGAACAGCACGATTCTTGGCGTCGTCCCCGGACGGATCTAATCAGCACACTCGCCGACTGGTGGGGCCCGCTGATGGAGTCCGCGCCAACCGTGTGCTCCGCGATCGGCGCTCCATGTCTCATCCGCACCGACGGCCTCGAGATTCTCGT
>RFQQ01000171.1 GCA_009924875.1 Actinomycetota bacterium
CGTGGTTCTCGCGAGGGCCTCAACCCCAGTCCGCTCGGCGACAGCGATCCAGATCTCCGGCACGAGGACTCCCTCGAGGTCGAGGGTGACGATCCACTGCCGGTCGCTCACAGCACCACGCGTCCGTACATCTCGCCGAGCGGATCGGAGATCAACTCAAGCCGTTCGCCGTCGGGGCCGGTGAAGTAGATCGACGACCCGTCGATGTGCGCGTAGTCGACCCCGGCCTCGTCGAGCGCCTGACGGGCCCGCGACCACTGCTCGGGTTCCATCGAGATGGCGAGATGATGATGTCCGCCGAGCACCTCCCGGTAGGGGCCGAGGTCAAGCCCGGGCATGTCGAAGAACGCGAGGGCGTTGCCGTTACCGATATCGAAGAAGAAGTGCGTCGAACCGGTGTAGTCGCGATTCTCGAAGAGATCGGTCAACGGGAAGCCGAGCAGACCTTGATAAAAGCGGATCGTCTGCTCCACGTCGGAGCAGAGCAGCGCTTGATGGTGCACGCCGCGGGCGGTGGATGCCGGTCGCTCCGAAGGCGGTCGGAGATGCTCTCGTCGGAGCTGGTCCCATTCAGCCGAGCGGTCGGTCACCGCTCGACGTCCTCGGGCAAGTAGACGAGGGCCTCATCTGGGGGCAGAAGCGTGTTCCCAAGGATCAGGTCGCTCGCCCGCTCGGCCACCATCATCGTCGGCGCGTAGATGTTGCCGTTGGTGATCACCGGGAGCACCGACGCGTCGACCACTCGGAGACCCTCGGTGCCGCGAACCCGCATACTCGACGGATCGACGACCGCCATATCGTCGGTTCCCATCTTCGCCGTGCCCGACGGGTGGAGCGCCGTCTCGGCGTCACGGGCCACCCAATCCATGATCTCCTGATCGGTCTGCACTGAAGGACCGGGGGAGATCTCGCCGCCGTCGAAGGGAGCGAAGGCCTCCTGACTGAGGATGTGTCGTGTCACACGGACCGCCTCGATCCACTCGCGTCGGTCGCGCTCGGTCGAGAGGTAGTTAAACCGAATCGCCGGCTTCGCTCTCGGGTCGGTAGAGGTGATGCGGACAGTTCCAGTCGAGTCCGAGTACATCGGCCCGACGTGGACTTGGTAACCGTGACCGTCGGGCATGTCCCCTTTGGATGTTGACCCGTCGTACCGGATGGCGATCGGAAGGAAGTGGTACATG
>RFQQ01000172.1 GCA_009924875.1 Actinomycetota bacterium
GATGGGAAGGCCGTCGTTGCCGTGGTGTGAATCTGGCACTGAATGCGCGACCAGTCCCGAGACCTCCGCTGGCTCAGACCGACCAACTTCCGCCCATCGAGCAGGACCTCACCCGGTCCGAGACCCGCGAAGCAGACGAGTTCCTCCCACGCCCCTCGCGTCACTCCCCCGGCATAGACCTCGAGCCGCGCAGCCAGGTCCCGCTCGACCGCCGTCAACGCCCCCACCCATGCCTGACCGATGAGATTCATCGAGGCGCGAACGTCGTCGGTGACCGACCCGGTCCGGGAAGGAATCCACACGTCGACCCAGACGGCGAGCTCGTCGTCGACCATGACCAAACCCCCACCTGAGGATCGCCGGACCAGGTCCACGCCAGCGAGCGCCAAAGCCTCGGGGTCGAGGAGCTCAGGACCCTGGCGTGAGCCAAGCACGACCGCCCTGTCGGCCGATCGGCAGCGACGAACGTTGAGCACCGGCTCCGACGGGGGATCCCAAGCGTGCAGGGTCGCAGCGGGACTCCAGACCTCGACGACCTCGCTCACCGACACCGCTGAGACGCTAGGCCCTTTGGCCCGAGGCGAAACTCAGCTCGCCCGGGCGAGATACGGCTTCCACGAGTCGGGCATCCGCGAGGCGCCGACCACGACCCAACTGCCCGGGCGCGGCGGGCAGCCCGGTCGACGGAGTCGCATCCCGGCCTCCTCAGGCGTCCGATCCCGCTTGGCGAGGTTGCATCGCCGACAAGCGGCTACCAAATTTTCCCAGTCGTGTCCGCCACCGCGCGAGCGCGGGAGCACGTGGTCGATCGAGTCGGCCGGCCCGCCGCAGTACTGACAGGTGTGGTCATCACGGGCGAACACCGCGCGACGCGACAACACCGCTTGGCGTCGGCGGGCCACTCGAACCATGTAGCGCAGTCGCACCACCGATGGCACCGGCACGGTCACCGAAGGCGAGCGCAGCACGCTTCCGTCGTGTTCGACAATCTCCGCTTTGTCGTCGAGGACGAGACAGGTGGCGCGTCGGAACGAGACGATGCTCAGTGGCTCGTACGAGGCGTTCAGCACGAGCACGTTCCGCATCGGTCAGTCGGACTCTCTCAGTCCTCGTGCGAGCGGATCGTTCTCCGCCAGTCGCGGCACCACGCGAGATAGTTCACCACATCCTG
>RFQQ01000173.1 GCA_009924875.1 Actinomycetota bacterium
ACGGTCCGCGGGAACGACGCCGTTCCCGGCCGGGAGGTGTGCGTGATCACGATCGGTTCGTCGACGGTCGTCCCGCGCGGGACCTCGACCACCACGGTTGATTGATGCTCGGTGTTGGCCTCGGCGAACACGTCGGGCTCAGCGAGCACGGCCGCAGGAGCTCCCGTGGTCACGAAGTTCTCGCCTCCCGATACCGCGGTGTCGGCGGCATCGAGTTCGAACGCTGTCGGGTCGAGGGCGTCGATGCGGCTGTAACGCCAGATCTCCTCGTCAGCAGAGGGCAGAGCCAGTTCTCGGAGCTGAGCCACGGCGAAATTCTACTATCGCCATAGTGGAAATACCGGCCCTGCTCGGGAGGGTTGGGCCTCAGCGGCGTGACTCTCGTCACTCTCCCCGACGGAAGAGTCGCCTGATCAGACCGCGGCCACGGGTGTCGGCCTCCCGCTCGGCTTCGACCTCGGCGAGGATCCGCGACCCGGCGGCATTGAGAATGTCCTCGGCAGCGTCGAGCAGCGCTGCTGCCGAGCCGTCATCGAGACCGTCTGGCTCCGGAGGCGTCGGCGGGACCACCAACGAGCCGTGCGTCCACGCGGCGTCGGCAAGCCGACGCTCATAGCGGGGGCAGTCCTCGGGGCAGCGCCACGGCGCATCGGGCGCGAGATCAAGATTGCACTTCCGGACGGTGTCACCGTTCGGATACGAGCGCGACTCGAAGTGCTTGCACTCGGTTCGCATCGGCACGAGAGCGAGCCTAGGGCCCGGCCGGATCAGCCGACCGAACCCTCCATCTGCAGTTCGATGAGGCGGCTCCACTCGACCGCGTACTCCATCGGCAGCGTGCGCGTGATCGGCTCAATGAAACCGTTCACCACCATGCCAATGGCCTGCTCCTCGGTGAGTCCGCGCGACATGAGATAGAAGATTTGCTCGTCGGCGATCTTCGACACCGTTGCCTCGTGACCGATCTCAGCGTCGCGCTCCCCCATCTCCATGTACGGCAGGGTCTTCGACACGGAGTCCTCGTCGAGGATGAGCGCATCGCACTGAACATGGCTGCGGCATCCGTGCGCGCCCTTGTCGATCTTCACGAGGCCGCGATAGGTGGTCACGCCGCCGTCCTTGGAGATCGACTTCGACACG
>RFQQ01000174.1 GCA_009924875.1 Actinomycetota bacterium
CGAGAGCGGCGAGCAACCCAGCGCGAACCGCCTCGGCTTTGCCACGGTTGCGATCGAGGTGAAGCGCGCTCGCGAGTCCCGACGACGCCTCAGCCACATCGTCGATGAGGCCTCGGGTTCCGTCGCGAGAACCGTCATCGACGAACACCCAACGCGCCCCGTCGAGGGCGAGCATCGACCCCCAATAGTCGGCGTTCCAGCGACCCGCCTCGTTGAAACAGGGCACAACGATGCAGGCCGACACGTCCACCCTTGGGACGCTAGCGAGGGGTCACACCCGTCGGCCACGATGACGTTCTCATCGCGGGAGGGCCCATGTACGACGAATCCGACTCAGACCATGACGAGGGCGACATCTGCCCGTATTGCGGGGACGGACCGCTCCATGTGCACGAGGGCTACCTGCAGTGCCCCAATTGCGGCTCCACGGTCGACTGATCGGCGAGCTCAAGGAGTGGGCCGAGTGACCACTGTCGAGAAACACATCTCGTCATCGGAGCCGAACGACCACAGCACATAGGCCGGCTCAAGATCCGGATCTCGTCGCGAGCGCTCCCACGAACACTCAAAGCGGAGTACATCACCACGCTTCAGCACGATCGACTGGGCGGGCTCGTAGTTGTACTGCCAGTCGTAATCCCAGTCGGGGATGTCAAGCAGTACGAGCTCCTCCGCGGTGTCGGGGTTCAGGGTCATCCGATACGTCGCCCCAAGCGCGTGCATATGCCCGAGCACCGAGATGATCTCGCCGGTCGCCATCACCGGCAAATCACACGACGACCACGCCGTCCCATCGGTCATGTCAGCGAAATCGGCGGGCGAGACGCGGCACTGCAGGTTGATGAGGTCCGCCGGCACGATCCCGAACTCGCCGACCGCCCGAGCCATCGCCGCGGTTCGGTCGCAGAGCGGACCCACCTCACCGGGCCCGCACGGGATCTCGGCCGGGGTCAGATACTGCGAGATCGTCACCGGCTCGAGCTCGGTGGACCCATGATCGAGTTGCAGTTCGAGCCATGACGCGTCCGGGCCGGGTCGGGTGTCGTAGTGGTAGTGGACCTGCACCACGAAGAAGTCGCCCGGCTCGAGACGCAACCCGCTTCCATCGGGATAGCGACCCGGCAACTGACCCGGCGCCC
>RFQQ01000175.1 GCA_009924875.1 Actinomycetota bacterium
GTGTCACCCGCCAGACCGGCTTCGACATCACGGCGGCGTCGGAGGTCATGGCGATTCTCGCCCTCGCGACCTCCGCTGAGGATCTGCGCGCGCGTCTCGGGCGCATCGTCGTCGGCTACACCAACGACAACCGCCCGGTGACCGCCGAGGACCTGAACGGCGCCGGCTCCATGTCGGTGATCATGCGCGACGCCCTCGCTCCCAACCTGCTGCAGACGATCGAGAACACGCCCGTGATCGTCCACGCCGGTCCGTTCGGCAACATCGCCCATGGCAACTCCTCGGTGGTCGGTGACCTCATCGGCATCCGTGGTGGCGACTACCTCATCACCGAGGCGGGATTCGGCGCCGATATGGGCGCCGAGCGCTTCTTCAACATCAAGTGCCGCGCCTCGGGTCTCACGCCCGACGCCGCGGTGCTCGTGGCCACGGTCCGGGCGCTCAAGGCTCACTCGGGCAAGTACCGGATCGTCGCCGGCAAGGCCCTCCCCGAGGACCTGCTCGCCGAGAACCCCGACGATGTGATGGCCGGAGCGGAGAACCTGCGCAAGCAAGTCGAGAACGTGAAGGCTCACGGTGTCACCCCGGTCATCGCCATCAACTCCTTCCCGACCGACCATCCGTCCGAGCATGAGGCCATTCGACGCTTCGGCGAGTCGCTCGGAGCGCGGGTCGCGGTGTGCACCCACTTCGCTGACGGAGGAGCCGGCGCGGTCGAACTCGCCGAGGCGGTCATCGAGGCCTGCGAGGAGCAGAGCGACTTCGGCTTCCTCTACGAGGACTCCGATCCACTGAAGACCAAGATCGAGAAGGTCGCCACCACGATCTACGGGGCGGCACGGGTCGACTACACCGCCGCGGCGAGCCGGCAGCTCCAGAACTACGAGGACAACGGCTTCGGTCGACTGCCGGTCTGCATCGCCAAGACGCACCTATCGATCTCCGGCGACCCGAGCCTGAAGGGCGCGCCGACCGGGCACACCCTGACGGTCCGCGAGGCACGCGCGAGCGTCGGAGCCGGGTTCGTCTACCCGATCTGCGGAGATATGAGCACGATGCCGGGGCTCGCTTCATCGCCGGCGGCCGCTCGCATCGACATCGACGACGACGGTCAGATCGTGG
>RFQQ01000176.1 GCA_009924875.1 Actinomycetota bacterium
CTTCCGCGGCGACGACAACGCCTTCCACGATCCCGACGACCCCTACAACCTGTCGCCGCTCGCCAAGTCGTTCATGGCCGGTCTCCTCGTGCACGCCGCCGAGATCACCGCGATCACCAACCCGACGGTGAACTCGTACAAGCGGCTGGTGCCTGGCTTCGAGGCGCCCGTTCACGTCTCGTGGGCGAGGAACAACCGGAGCGGCCTCATCCGGGTGCCGATTCCGAAGAAGGGCAATCCGACGGCGACGCGCATCGAGTACCGCTCACCGGACCCGACCTGCAATCCGTATCTCGCCTTCAGCCTCATGCTGGCCGCCGGTATGCGCGGCGTCGCTCAGGGCTACGAGTTGCCCGTCGAGGCCGACGCGAATCTCTTCGAACTCGACGACGCCCAACTCGCGAAGCTCGGGGTCACCCAGTTGCCGCAGTCCCTCGCGGACTCGCTGCGGGCGATGGAGGAGTCAGAACTCGTTCGCGAAGCGCTCGGCGAGCACATCTTCGAGTGGTTCCTCCGCAACAAGCGTCGCGAGTGGCGCGACTACAAAACGCACGTCAGCCAGTTCGAGCTCGATCGTTATCTGGGGTCGCTGTGAGTCTCGGTCGAGGTGAGAGCACGCCGTGAACGAGTCGGGTGCGGCCAGCGACGTGGGGATGCTCGTCGTCCTCGGCGACCCGGTCGCTGCTGACCTCGCCCGCACACTCGACCTCGCGGGATACCGCTGGAAGGCGGTCTCGAGTTCCGCTGAGGCCTCCGACAACGAACCGTCGAACGGATGGGCCGGGGCCGTCGTAGATGTCTCAGGTGACAGCGAGAACGGTTGGGCGTTCGCTCGCGCGATCCGAAAGTCGGACACTGATCCGATCCGCACCCTGATCCTGCTCGGCGGAGGGCAAATTGCTGATCTCGAGCTCCGCGACGAACTCTTCGACGACTTCTGCCTCACGCCCTTCCATCCCGCGGAGCTTGAGGCACGCCTGCGACACCTGCTGTCGACGGGAAGTGCCACGGTTTCCCGCGCCGACATGGTGGAGTACGGCGACCTAGCGCTCAACCTCGAGACCTACCAGGCCTCGATCGGCGGCCGTCCGCTCGACCTGACCTACATGGA
>RFQQ01000177.1 GCA_009924875.1 Actinomycetota bacterium
GCGCCTTATGTGGCGTCGAAGTGGGCGCTCGAGGGGGTGAGCGAGGAGATGGCGCTCGAGCTCGCGGCGTTCGGTATCCGAGTCGCGATCGTCGAGCCGGGGGTCACCAAGTCGTCGATCTTCGCGAAGAACATCGATGCGCCGAACAACACCGGCGCGTACGACGCTCACTACCGACGCATGTTCCAGATGTACGCCGCGGGCATTCAGAACGCGACCGATGCCGTCGAAGTGGCCGAGGTGATCCGGCACGCGATCGAGACCGATGAGCCCGAGCTCCGCTATCTCGTGAGTTGGGGGGCCGCTGAGATGGTGGCCGGCCGCGACTCGATGAGCGCCGCGGATTGGGTGGGGCTCGGAGCGCTCGACGACGACGCCGACTACGCCCGCCGATTCAGTGAGTTGATGGGCATCGACATCACCGGTGTCTGACCGGCGACGGTCGACCGCCTGAGCGGAACGGGAGGGATTCGAACCCCCGGGCCTTGTGGGCCGGCCGCTTTCAAGGCGGCTGCATTTGTCCGCTCTGCCACCGTTCCGTCCTCCAACCTACCGGTGACCTGCGTCCACGTCGGAGGGCCCGGACGGCCAACCGGCCACGACCGGTACACTCGCTGCTGCTGGAGAGGTGCCAGAGCGGCCGAATGGGGCGCCCTGCTAAGGCGTTGATCATGCAAATGATCCGTGGGTTCAAATCCCACCCTCTCCGCCAGTCGACGTGCCGGGCCCTCGGGTCCGGCACGATCGCGTTCCAGCCCCAGAGTCGACTTCGCATCGCCGCAGGCGCACGGCCAATTGTTGCGAAATGATGACGAAACGACGAAACTGGACCCATGCGGTCCGGTCCGAGACGCCGACCGACCCCGCGTCGTCGAGAGCACGGGCTCCCGTCGGAGGCCGGCGCAGACCTGAACACTGCGGCCGAGGACCCCGCGGACGATCCGCTCCAGGATGAGTTCTGGGGTGACCTCGGGGAGTGGCCCGAACTGGAGCCGGCCCCCGAGCGCGCTCCGGCCGAACCCCGCTTCCACGACGACGACACCGACGCGATGGCGAGCATCTCCGAGCGGCTCGGATTCGGCGCTCTCGACCCGTTCGTCACTCGGGTC
>RFQQ01000178.1 GCA_009924875.1 Actinomycetota bacterium
GAAGATGCGGGCCTCCCAGACGGCGCGGCGCCGATCGTGCTCGGGGATGAAATCGCAGGCCTCGGCATCGAGGCCGACCGTGGCGTGACGGACCAGACGGATGAACATCGAGGGGCCCCCGCGTAGGTGGGTGAAGGCGAACACCGTGCCGGGCACGCTCGGGGGCCGCTGGAACACGATCTCAGCGTCACGGCCGACGATGATCGTGTCGGTGTGGTGCCGGTAATGCGACCAGCGCCACAGCGTCGGCCCACGCCAGAGCATGAAGCAGGCGACGTGGTAGACGACCTCGTTCGCCCACCCGGTGCGGAAGGCGGTGCCATGTCCGGCCTCGTGCCAGCGGGCATCAGCGGATCCACCGTAGAGCGCTCCGTAGAGAGCGAAGGCTGGCACCGCCCACCAGGATCCGAGTGACCACCAAGCAAGGAGTCCCGCGCCGATCAGCGCAGCGATCCACACCGTCGTGTCGAGTGAGGCGCGCGCGTCGGAGCGCTCCTGCAGGGAACGCATGACGGAGGGCTCCACCACCGGCTGGAACCAGCGGGCGTCAGCGAGGCCACGCTCGCGAGCGCGCTGCGACTCCGGCCCAGTGAGGCGATAGTCGCGCTTCACGAGGTCGTTCGAGATCGTCGCGGTCATGTCATCACCTCCACTCGCTCATCTCTACCAGCCGAGCCGCTGGGCGCGCTTGCCCTCGTCGAGATCTGCCCGGGCGGCGAGCACCTCGGCCCGCGGGCTCACTTCCGGCACCCCGACCTCCCAGAAGGAGCCACCCTCGGTCCAGGTGTAGGCATCGGTGCGCAAGGCGATGACCGTGGTGCGGTCAGCGGTGCGAGCCCGTTCGAGCGCTGCCTCGAGGCCGGCGATTTCGGTCACCGTCTCCGCGCGACAGCCCATGGCGGCGGCGTGGGCGGCGAAGTCGACCCGGACCTCCTCGACGATGCGGGAGTCCGCGATGAGGTTGTTGAAGGGGACGCCCCCCTGATTGATCTGCAGGCGGTTGATGACGGCGAATCCACCGTTGTCGCACACGATCACCGTCATCCGGTGCCCCGACAGCACCGACGAGTACAGGTCGCTG
>RFQQ01000179.1 GCA_009924875.1 Actinomycetota bacterium
GGCGTTGATCTCGGCGATCTCCCCGGCGAAGTCCGCGAACGGACCCTCCTTGACGCGCACGGCCTCGCCGACCTCGTAGTCGAGCTTCGGCTTGGGGCGAGCGGCGGCCTGCTCGGCCGGAGTCTTCGGGGCGAGGAAGGTGCGGACCTCGCGGCGGCGAAGCGGCGAGGGCCGCTGACCGCGATCGTTCTGGCCGACGAACCCGGTGATGTTCGGCGTGTTGCGGATGCAGTACCAGGACTCGTCGTCCATCTCGCACCGGACGAGCAGATAGCCGGGGAAGACCTTCCGGTTCACCGTCTGCTTCTTGCCGTTCTTGAACTCCACGACCTCCTCGGTCGGGATGACGACCTCAAAGATCTTGTGCTCAAGATCCATCGACTGGATTCGCGCTTCGAGGTTGGCCGTGGCCTTCTTCTCGTAGCCGGACTGGGTGTGCACGACGTACCACTGACCCGGGCGGGTCCAAGGGTCGTCCTCGATCGGGGCGTCATCGGCATCGACGGCCGCCTCAGGCTCTGCCTCCACCTCGGACTCGTCGGACTCGCTGACCACGTCGACCTCAGCGTCAGCGGCCTCTTCGGCATCACCCGACGGCAGCAGGTCTCCCGCCGAGAGGGACTCGGTGGTGTCCTCGGCGAAGCGAACCTCCGGATCGAGGAGGCCGGAACCGGACTCGCCGGTCTCGATGGTGTCGTCGGTGCTCATGTGTAGAACCAGTCCATGATCTCGCGGAGGCCGAAGTCGAGACCCGCGACGATGGCGGTGTAGACGACGACGGTCACGGTCACGATCGTCGAGTAGCGGATGACCTCGGGCTTGGTCGGCCACGCCACCTTGCGCATCTCGTCGCGCACCTCGCGGAGGTACTGACGAGGACCGACCTTCTCACGCTGGGCCGGACGGGGTGCGCGCGTCGGGGCACCCTTCTCATCGAGGGCGCCCTGGCGCCGCAGTTGGCGCTTCTGTTCGCGGTTCAGATCGTCAAGTGACATGTCGTTTGGGTCTGTATGTGTTCTCGTCCCGTTGGGACAGCAGGGCAGGAGGGACTCGAACCCCCGACCGTCGGTTTTGGAGACC
>RFQQ01000180.1 GCA_009924875.1 Actinomycetota bacterium
CGATAGCATCACCGTGCCCCGCCCTCGTAGCTCAGGGGATAGAGCATCGGCCTCCGGAGCCGTGTGCGCAGGTTCGAATCCTGCCGAGGGCACCAGTCGCGCGAGTTAGCGCTCAGAGTGCGCTGACGTCGAAGCCGTAGGGCAGTTCGAGTCGGTTCGCGGCGAGCAGTTCGGCGTCGGCCAGCACCTCGCGGGTCGGCCCATCAGCCACCACCTTCCCACCGCTCACGATCATCGATCGCGGACAGGTCTGCAGCGCGAACGGCAGGTCGTGGGTGACAACAAGCTGCGTCTGAGGCAGGCCAGCAAGCAGTTCGGCCAGTTCGCGACGACCGACCGGGTCGAGGCCCGAGGTGGGCTCGTCGAGAACGAGCGCGTGTGGTTCCATGGCCAGCACGGTCGCGATAGCCACCCGACGCTTCTCTCCCCCGCTCAGGTGATGCGGGGTCCGGTCGATGAGCGGCATCGCGCCAACCTGGTCGAGCGCGCGCTCCACGACGCCATCGAGGTCACCGCGGGGCACCCCGAGGTTGGCTGGGCCGAACGCAACGTCATCGCGAACACTCTGCATGAAGAGTTGGTCGTCGGCATCTTGGCGCCCACCCGACGCCGGATCTCGGGCAGGTTGGCCTCAGTCATGTCGAGATCGCCGATGCGGATCGTTCCTGATTGCAGGCTGAGTAGCCCGTTGAGATGGAGCACGAAGGTGGTCTTGCCGGAGCCGTTTGGTCCGAGCAACGCCACCCGCTCCCCTTCCCCGATCGACACCGAGAGCCCGTCGAGCACGCTGTCATGCGCCCCGGGATAGGTGAATCGAAGGTCGGTGACCTGAATGGTGGTGCAGCTCACAACATCACCGCCACGATGAGAGCTGCGAGCGCGATCACCGGAGGGAGCGCGGCCCGCGCCCAGTCGACACGAGGGGCGGCGCGGTCCTCGATGTCGGGCATCGTTCCGGTGAATCCTCGGGAGAGCATCGCCTGATGGACCCGTTCACCCCGTTCGTATGACCGCACGAACAGCGCGCCGGCCGACGCGGCAATCGGCTTCGCCTGCCAGAGCCACCGAGGGTCGTGACA
>RFQQ01000019.1 GCA_009924875.1 Actinomycetota bacterium
ACGAGCGCTGCCGTGTCGAGGTGCCCGAGATGACCGAGATCGAACCCGGACATCACGTCGCCTGCCATCACCCGCTGGTGACTCCGGTGTCGATCAGCCGCTAAGACCGTCAAGCATCGTCCAGAAGCCCGGCCAACTCTTGGTGACGACCTCTGGGTCGTCAACGATCATCCCCGGCACTGCGCAGCCGAGGACACCAAACGCCATCGCAAGTCGATGATCGTGGTACGTCGATACACGCGCCCCGTGCAACCCGCCACCCTCGATCTGGAGCCCATCGTCCTCCACGGTGACCCGGGCGCCGCAGGCGGCGAGGCCGGCCGCCAAGTCCGCGATTCGGTCGCTCTCCTTGTTCCGGATGAATCCAATTCCGGTGATGCGCGACCTCCCCTCGGCGAAGGCAGCCAACACGGCAAAGGTTGGTACGAGATCGGAGCAGTGGCGCATATCGGCCTCCAAGGGAGCGAGAGGTTCCCCAGAACCGACGACCCGTGTTCCGGCGTCCGATACCTCGACCGTCACCCCCATGGCGGCGAGGAGCTCGCGAAAGGCGACGTCGCCCTGAAGACTTTTCTCTCCGAGCCCCTCGATCAGGATCTCCGCTCCGCACAGCGCGGCGATTGCTGCCGGATAGCTCGCCGAGGACGCATCCGGTTCCACCTCGAGCGTCGCTGCTCGGTAACCGCTCGGATCCACTGACAGGGTGTTGGAACCCTCCCTGACCGACGCGCCGAATCGCGACATCACCTCGATCGTCATGTCGATGTACGGCCGTGACACCTGCGCCCCATCAAGACGAAGCACTAAGCCGTCGGCCGTGCACGGACCGGCAAGCAGGAGCGCCGAGACGAACTGACTCGACACGTGCGCGTCAAGGGAAACCTCCCCACCCCGTATCGGCCCGACGATCCGAGCCGGGAGTCCCGCTCCATCGGCCATGACCTCGGCACCCAGGCCCCTCAGCGCCTCCAAGAGGTCTCCGAACGGTCGTGCTCTCAGTGGCGCCTCACCCGTGATGATCGACTCGCCGGTGGCGAGGGCGGCGACGGCGCAGAGGAAACGAGACGTCGTCCCGGCAAGGCCGGCGTTGAACCGACCCGCTAATGGACGCCCCGCAACACCGGTGATGTCGATCGCCGCACCGTGGCGGTGCGCGAGCGCTCCAAGGATGGGCAGCGCATCGACCATCGCTGCCGTGTCGTCGCCGTCGGGCAAGTTGAGGATGCGGCTGTCGCCCTCGGCAAGCGAGGCGCAAACCAGCGCCCGATTAGCGATGCTCTTCGAGCCGGGCACTGACACCAAAGCTGAGACACCGCGAGGAATCACCCCGACCGAGCGAAGGTCGAACTCCCCCCGACTCATGACAGTGCGGAAACCGTGGGCCGGAAGCCGCGGGCGATCAGACCGCCCCGGAATACCTCGACCGCCGACCGGTCCACGAGCACCACGGCGACACCACGCGCGCCTTCGGCGAGGTGCACCACCTCGAAGTTCGCGATGTTGACCCCGAGCTCAGCGGCCAAGGTGAACACCTCGGCGGCGGCGCCCGAACGATCGGGAATCCTGATTCGCACCTCGGCAAGCGAGGTCGGATCGGTGACCCGGCCCGGCAGGTTCACCCTGGCCTCCCGGGAGGAAGAGAGCAACTGCAAGAGAGCCACGTGATCGTCATCGACGACCATCCGGCGTATCTCGGCGAGCGAGGTAATCATCTCATCGAGGGCGTCGACGATCGCGCGTCCATTAGCCCGACAGATATCGATCCAAATACCTGGCCGACCACTCGCGATGCGGGTCATGTCCCGAAAACCGCCGGCGGCGAGGCGAAGCAACGAAGCGTGCTCCTCAGATCGCTCAGTGGCCAAGGCCATCAGACTCGCTGCAGTGAGATGAGGCACATGGCTGACCACAGCCACGAGACGGTCGTGGTCCACCGGCGGGAGGGCCACGACCTCCGCGCCGAGAGCGGCGATGACTGAAGCAACCGTGGCGAACGTCTCGTCGGGCACATCGCTGTCGGGGGTCAGCACCCACACCGCACCCTCGAACATCTCCGGATCGGCGCCGTCGAGCCCATCGAGCTCACTGCCCGCCATCGGGTGACCTCCAATGAACCGCGGGGACGTCACGCGGGCGCAGAGGTCGGCCTTCACCGACCCAACGTCGGTGACAAGGCCATCGGTCTCCTCCAGCGCTCGGCCCACCTCACGTGCCACCGACCCAACCGGCGTCGCCACGAAGGTGATCTCGGCCGAGCGCGAGCAGCCGATCTCATCGATCGCACCCATGGCATGAGCACGAGCGGCGACGTCGACATCGGCATCCTCACCGTTGACGATCCAGCCCCGCTGGCGCAGGGCGAGGGCGATCGACCCACCGATCAGACCGAGGCCGATGACGTTGGCGCATCTGGCCGAATCGGCTGCGGTCCCGCTCACGTGGGCTGATCGTATCCCGAGGCCGCGACGGCGCGACCGAGCGCGATGACCTCATCGCTGGACAGTTCGCGCCAGTCACCCGGCGACAGACGGCGGTCTGAGATGGGGCCGATTCGAACCCGTACAAGACGACGCACCTCATGATTGACGGCAGAGCACATCCGACGAACCTGACGATTGCGGCCCTCATGAATGGTGATGCGCAGCACACCGGGACTCGGCTGCGCCACTCGCGCCGGAGCAGTTCGACCATCCTCCAACTCCACGCCATCTCGGAGGTGGCGCAGTCCGCTCGGCGAGACCCGTCCCCCGTGAACCTCCACGAGGTACTCCTTCTCAATACCCGTCGACGGATGAGCGATCGCGTTCGCGAGGGTTCCGTCGTTGGTGAGCAGAATGAGACCCTCGGTGTCGAGGTCGAGTCGACCGACCGGGAAGACCCGCGGTTCTGACGGAACAAGCGCGACGACGGTGGGACGACCCTGCGGATCCTTGGCGGTCGTCACCACTCCACGTGGCTTGTTGACGAGGTAGTACACGAGGTCAGGTCGCACCCCAACGGGAGCTCCGTCCACCGTCACGGCATCCGTGTCCGTCCGCACTCTGGCCCCGAGCACCGCCACGACCCCATTGATGGAGACGCGACCTTCGGCGATCAGGCCCTCGCAGGTTCGACGACTGCCGAAGCCGAGTGAGGCGAGCACCTTCTGGAGGCGCTCACCCTCGTCATCCATCTGCGTCGGCAACAGGTTCCGTGATGATGTCGGTGTCGAGTCGCAACCCGCTCTCCAGCGTCTCCACCACGTCGGCCGAGGGGATGAACTCGGCAATGGGCGGCAAATGATCAAGTGACGGGAGTCCGAGTCGCTCGAGGAACGTCTGGGTTGTGCCCCACATCACGGCCTGCCCAGGACCTGGATCACGGCCTACCTCGGCGATATAACCCCGCGCTGCGAGGCTCCGCAGGACGCCGTCGGGGTCAACCCCTCGAATCGAGGCGACCTGGGCGCGCGAGATCGGTTGCTTGTAGGCGACGATCGCGAGCGTCTCCAAGGCGGCACCGCTCAGGCGCGCTCGCTGCTCAGATAGCACGAAACGCTCCACCCACGGTGCGACCTCGGCCACCGTCTGAAAGCGGTAGCCACCGGCGACCTCGCCGATCTCGAATCCGCGGCCCTGCTCGCGATACTCAGCACCGAGCCGCTCGATTGAGTTGATGACCTCATCGAGTGGACGCTCGATCAACTGCGCGATGAGATCAGGCGAGACTGGTTCGTGGGCGACGAGCAAGATCGCCTCGATAGCTCGGAGGTGCTCATCGCTCGCCGCGTCATCGGACGAACCGTCGAGGGGTTGGTCGAGGCTCATCCCTCGTACGCGTCCACACCACTGAGCGCGGACTCGACGTCCGCGCCGCCGACCCACTCGATCTGGATGTCACCGAACCGCTCGAATTGATCGAGTTCCACGAGGCCCTGCTTGTAGAGCTCGAGGACGGCGAGAAACCGGACGATGACCTCGACCCGCTCGACAAGGCCATCCACCAACCGTCGGAAGCCCACCCGCCCAAGTCGTGGAAGCTCATCGACCAACTCCGCGACAGCGTCGGCGACTGTGACCCTGACGACACTCACGTGGAAGAGGTCCACCACTGGTTCGGGCCTCGGCGTCAGCGCCCGAATCGCCGCACTCGCCAGGCGACGAACCGAGGTTCCCTCGAGAAGATCGGGTTGGAGCTCGCGGAATCGCTCGTCGGGGCCGACCTCGCGAGGAAAGTGCAAAGAGGCAGCCGCGGCCAACTCACTGAAGACCGAGGCGACATCCTTGAAGGTCTTGCACTCCAGGAGACGTGCGAGCAGGAGATCGCGCTCCTCCCATAGGGCCAACTCCTCGTCGAGGTCGACGTCGCCCGAGCCCGGGAGCAGACGACGCGTCTTCAACTCGACGAGCGTCGCGGCGATCAGGAGGAACTCCGTCGCGACCTCCAAGTCGAGGGCCTGCATACGTTCCACTTCGGCGAGGTAGGCATCGACGATGGAGGCGAGATCCACCTCATAGAGGTCGACCTGCTCCTTCAGAATCAGCTGGAGCAGGAGGTCGAACGGCCCCTGGTACACCTCGGTCGAGACATCCACCGCCACGGGATCACGCTACCGAATCCCACGCTCCCACCTGGGGTATGCCGCCCACCCCTGCCTCGGTAGCCTCGCGCTGTGACCCGCGTTCTCTCGTGCATCCAGCCGACCGGAGCCGTACATCTCGGAAACCTCCTTGGCGCCCTGCGTAACTGGGTGGATGGCCAGCACGCCAAGGACGTCTTTCACGGAATCGTGGACCTCCACGCGCTGACCGTGACCACCGAGCCCAATGTCGTCGGCCCGGCCACAACCGAGCTCGCGGCCATGCTTTTCGCGATCGGACTCGACCCCGAGGTTGCCACAGTGTTCGTCCAGAGCCACGTGCCCGAGCACTCCCAGTTGGGTTGGATCATGGAATGCACGGTGTCGTTCGGTGAGCTCTCCCGGATGACCCAGTTCAAGGACAAATCAGCGAGGCGCGAGGCGGACTTCGTCTCCGCAGGCCTGTTCACCTACCCGGCCCTTCAAGCGGCCGACATCGTCCTGTACGACGCGAACGAGGTGCCCGTTGGCGACGATCAACGTCAGCACATCGAGATCACCCGTGATATCGCCATCCGGTTCAACAGCCGGTTCGGCGAGACCCTTGTAGTGCCCGAAGCGGTGACGCCGAAAGCTGGGGCCCGTGTGATGGATCTGCAGGACCCCACCTCGAAGATGTCGAAGTCGGGGGACACCGACGCGGGATGCGTCTTTCTCCTCGATCCTCCGGAGGTGATCGACAAGAAGTTCCGTCGGGCGGTCACGGACTCCGAGAACGAGGTGCGGTACGACATCGCGGCGAAGCCCGGTGTCAGCAACCTCCTCGACATCTTGTCCGCCGCCAGCGGTACTGACCGTGACTCCCTCGCCGCCAGCTACTCCCAGTACGGACCGCTGAAGGCGGACACCGCGGCGGCGGTCATCGAGATGCTTCGGCCGATCCAAGCCCGTCACGAGGAACTCATGGCTGATCGCGCCGAGCTCTCACGGCTGTTGAGTGTCGGTGCGGACCGGGCCCGCTCCGTCGCCTCCGCCACCTTGGAGCGCGCGCATCGCGCCATCGGACTCCTCCCTCGCTGAGACCGAATGGGTACCCGGGGCGACACAGATCGCCGAATACTGAGGCTCGCGATCCCCGCGCTTGGGGCCCTCGCTGTCGAACCGCTGTACGTGGCCGTCGACACCGCGATGATCGGTCGGGTTGGCACCTCGGAGCTCGCCGGCTTGGCCCTCGCCGCCGCGGTGCTCTCGCTGTTGGTCGCGGGAGCCAATTTCCTCACCTATGGCACCACCCAGCAGGTGGCGCGCGCACTCGGAGCGGGTGATCCAGCGAGCGCGGACCGGGCAGGGCGCACCGCGATGTGGGTCGCGCTCGTGGTTGGAGTGTCAGCTATTCCCGTGCTTCTCGCGGGGCGAGGGGTCGTCGTCGATCTCCTTGGTGGCGACGGCGTGTCGGCCGACCACGCCGCCACCTACCTCGCCATCAGCGCTCTCGGCCTGCCCGCCGTGATGATCGTCTTGGCTTCCCAAGGGGTATTCCGGGGCCACGCGGACTACCGGACCCCGCTGTGGATCCTGCTCGGGTCCAACGTGGCGAACGCCGTCATCGAAGCGGTCCTGGTCTTCGCCCTCGATCTCTCCGTCGCTGGATCCGCATGGTCAACGGTCATCGCCCAGTGGGGTGCCGCCGTCGCGTTGATCGGACTGCAGCGACGTCGAATCGGACGAGTGCTCGGCTCGCGCCCACAACGAGGTGAGGCCGCTCCTCTGCTCAGCGCCGGGCGACACCTTCTGCTCCGAGTGACCGGCATCCTCGTGGTTCTCACCGGATCGACCTCCCTGATGGCGCGGCAGTCGGATGCGGCCCTTGCCGCGCATCAGGTGGTGATGGCGCTTTTCATCCTCTTGGCGCTGGTGCTCGACGCCCTCGCGATGCCAGCGCAAACCCTCGTCGCCGAGGCTGAAGGGGCAGGTCAGGCGCGAGAGGGCCTGCTCATCGCCGGGCGAACAGAGATCCTCTCCGTGGCGGCGGGTGCAGTTCTCGCGATAACGCTCATCGCCGGAGCGGGAATCGTGCCACGGCTCTTCACCGCTGACGCCTCCGTGCTCGCCGAGGCCCGGGGAGCGGTCGTACTGCTCGGCGCGCTACTGATCCCCGGTGCCGTCGCGTTCGCCGGTGATGGGATCCTCATCGGACTCGGGGACTACCGCTTCCTCGGCCGACTCTCCTTGGCGACCCTTCTCGCCGTAGCACCGCTCTACCCCGTGCTCTCGAGTGTCGACGCCGGCCCGACCGGCCTGTGGGCCTGCCTCGTTGGATGGATGACGGTCCGCGCCCTAACGGTCCACTTCCGATTTCGATGGCTCCTCGGCCGCTCAGGGGCGCTGGAATCCGCTTGAGGAATCGGCGGCTTTGAGCGCTTGAACGAGTTCATCCGATCCCGCGCCTCGAATCAAGTCGATGGTGACCGGGTCGGAACCCGCACGCTCGCAGAGTTCGGCCCCGATCCGCTCGTGGTCGCGGTAGCGGCGTGTTGCGGCACCCGAGCGAGGGTTGACCGTCATCCAGGCGCGACTGATCGCTCCGTCAGGTCCGTCAACCTTGCCGATGTCATGCAGGAGGGCTCCCGCGATCTCCGCACGGGTCGACACAGCCCGCGACTCCGCGAATCGCTGGGCAACCCCGATCGCATGCCGACGATCGCCATTACCGAGACGAATCCACAACGCACGCTCTCCGGGGAGCAGGTGACGCTCCGCCCATGCCGCGAGCCGAGGAGAGGGTGGCCGCCGATCGATCTGACGAGTGAAGCGACCGATCAGGTGGAGAAGATGGCGCACTCCCCTCACGTCGACACCTCCGCGCGCACCGCACGTGGATGAGCTGAGCGATAGACCTCCCGGAGGCGCTCCTGACTGACGCGGGTGTAGACCTGAGTTGTCGAGATCGTCGCGTGCCCGAGCATCTCCTGCACGACGCGAAGGTCCGCGCCGTGATCGAGCATGTGCGTCGCGCAGGAATGACGCAGCACGTGGGGTGACAGCATCGACTCGATTCCCGCCCGCTCCCCCGCCGAGCGGACGACAAGCCAGATTCCCTGCCGCGAGAGGCGTCCACCACGGCGATTGAGGAACACGGCCTCGGCGTCTCCGCGCCGCCTCCACTCCCGGGGGGCGAGCCGTCCCCGGCCATCGTCATCGAACCAGTCGGTGAGCGCTCGGGCCGCTGCACCGCCGAACGGCACGATTCGCTCCTTCGAGCCCTTGCCGAGCAACCGGATGAGGCGTCCTCGGAGATCGATGTCACCAACCGACAGGGCGGCGACCTCGGCAACCCGGGCACCGGTCCCGTACATGAGTTCCAAGATCGCACGATCACGTCGCGACGTCGCATCGGCGCCCTGTACGGCGTCGAGCAAGCGGGCCACCTCGTCCTCGCTCAGGGGCTTTGGGACACCCGATGGCACGCTCACGCCGTCGAGCGCGATCGCGGGATCGTCCGGGCGGAAGGACTCGGCGGCGAGGTAGCGGTGCAGCATGCGAACTGCGGCGAGGCGCCTCGCCACGGATGACGATGCGGCGCCGGACGATCGCTGGTTCGCGATCCAGGCTTCGATGTCGCCCCGATCGCCGTCGAGGGGCGTTCGGCCCCGGTCGGAGAGATGGGCGGAGTAACTCGCGAGATCCCGACGGTACGCCGACACTGTGTTTCGCGCGCGTCCTCGCTCGCTCACCAGATGGGCGAGGAACTCCTCGATTTCCATCGGGAGTCCGTCCCCGGTCGAGTCAGTGGGTGAGGTCACCACGATGGAGCCGATCCGCCGCGAGCAGGAGACCCACCGCCGACTTCGCGTCGACGATCGAACCAGCACGAACCAGATCGACCGCCTCGCTGAGGGGAATATGAACCACGCGCATCTCCTGCTCCTCGGGCCCCTGCCGGGAGTCGGGGACGGGCTCGCAACCGGTGGCCAGGAACAGGTGGGTCGTGGCATCGGACATACCGGGCGACGGGACGATGACGGTGAGCGGATCAATGGATCGCGCGCTCAGACCGACCTCCTCGGCGAGCTCCCGACGCGCGGTCTCCTCCGGTGCCTCACCCACCACATCGCGCATCCCCGCTGGCACCTCCAGCACTTCCCGCTCGAGGGCCGGCCGATACTGCTCGACAAGCACCACCGAGGCGACACCCTCAGGATCGAACAGCAGTGGAACCACTCCTACGGCTCCCGGGGAGCGCACGATGTCTCGCTCGAAGGTCTCGCCGGCAGGCGACTCAAACTGAGCCACCGACACCGACCAGATGTGCCCCTGATGAACCGTGCGCTCGCCGACGCGCCGGAACTCGGACACAGGTCAGACGCGCGCGTCCGCGCTGTGTGATCGGGCGCGAACGAGCGCAGCGCCGATCAGCTCCCGGAAGAGCGGATGCGGACGGTCCGGCCGGCTCTTGAACTCGGGGTGCGCTTGGGTGGCGACCCAGAACGGGTGGTCGGAGAGCTCAATGAACTCCACCAGACGACGGTCGGGCGAGATCCCGCTGCACACGAAGCCGTGCTCCTCGAGTCGCGACTTGTAGTTGGGATTGAACTCGAAACGATGGCGATGACGCTCGCTGACAACCGGCTCCCCGTAGGCCTCGGCCACCTTGGTATCGGGCGACAGCACCGCGTAGTACGCACCGAGACGCATCGTCCCACCCTTGTCGGTGACCTCGCGTTGATCGTGCATAAGGTCGATCACCGGATGACGCGTGGTGGGGTCGAACTCGGTGGAGTTCGCCTCGGCGAGACCGACGACATTGCGAGCGAACTCGACGGTCATCGCGTGCAGCCCAAGACAGAGACCGAGACATGGCATCCCGGACTCACGGGCGTAGCGCGCGGCTTCAATCTTGCCCTCGAACCCGCGGGCCCCGAATCCCCCGGGAATCACGAGGCCGTCGAGATCGGCGAGTCGCCCGTCAGCCAGCAGTCCGACCACATCCTCGGCTTGGATCCAGTCGATCTCCACTCGCGCCCCGTGGTGGAAGCCAGCGTGCTTGAGGGACTCCACCACCGACAGGTAGGCGTCGGGGAGCTGAACGTACTTGCCGATGAGCCCGATGCGCACGGGTTCGGTAGCGGCCTCGACGGTGGACACCAGTGCGTCCCACGAGCTTGTGTCGACCTCGCCTGCCTGCATGCCGAGCACATCGAGCACCACATCGTCGAAGCCCTCCTCGTGGAGGATGAGGGGCAGCTCGTAGATGTTGCCAACGTCGGCAGCGTTGACGACCGCCCGGTCGTCAACGTCACACAGGTTCGAGATCTTCCGCTTCAACTCCACGCTGAGCGGGGCTTCACTGCGGCACACGATGACGTCGGGCTGGATACCACGGCTCCGGAGCTCGGTCACTGAGTGCTGAGTGGGCTTGGTCTTCTGCTCGCCGGCCGGTCCGATAAACGGAACCAGGGTCACGTGGATGTAGCAGACATTGTCGCGGCCCGCATCCTTACGGAACTGGCGGATCGCCTCGAGAAAGGGAAGGATCTCGATGTCGCCGACCGTGCCACCGACCTCGGTAATGACAACATCGACATCGTCGGTCGAGATCCGGTGGATTCGTCGCTTGATCTCGTCGGTGATGTGCGGGATCACCTGAACGGTTTTGCCGAGGTAATCGCCTCGACGCTCGGCCGCGAGAACCGACTGATAGATCGAACCGGTCGTCGCGTTCGAGCTCTGGGTCAGATTCTCGTCGATGAACCGCTCGTAGTGACCGAGATCGAGATCGGTCTCGCCGCCGTCGTCGGTGACGAACACTTCCCCGTGCTCATAGGGGTTCATCGTGCCCGGGTCGACGTTGATGTAGGGGTCGAGCTTCTGCATCGTCACCCGGAGCCCGCGCATCTTGAGCAGTCGTCCGAGAGAGCTCGCGGTCAGTCCCTTGCCGAGCGAGCTGACCACTCCGCCCGTCACGAAGATGTGCTTGGTCACACCGCCACCCCTGACTGCGGACCCCGCCCGCCTGACGCCTCACGAACTGCCATGACGGGACGTCAGCCTACCCCGCAGCCGAGCCCGAACCGGTGGATGACTCAACCCCGAGCAGCTCTCGGGCGTGATCGACGGCGCGAGGACCGTCCGTACCGGCTAGCAGACGGGCTACCTCACCGACACGAGCGTCACCCGTGACTATCCGAACGGTCGCCGCCGGCGGACCGCTCCCCTCGTCGGCCGACCGTTCCACCACGATTTGGGTGTGGGCTCGGCTCGCGACCTGGGCCAGGTGGGTCACCACGATCACCTGCCGGAGGGCCGCAGAACGCGCGAACTCCGCCGAGATCGTGTGGGCAGCGCGGCCACCGATACCGGCGTCGATCTCGTCGTACACGACCGTGCCCGGAGCCTCGAATCCCCCCGAATTGGAGGTCACCGTGTCGATCGCCAACATGCACCGTGCCAGTTCGCCACCGCTCGCGGTCCGAGACAGCGGTAAAGCCGGCACCCTCGAGCTCGGTGAGAAGAGCATCTCGATCCGTTCACCCGCCGATCCCCCGCAATCGATCTCGAGGCGTGCGTCGGGGAGATCGAGGTGCCTCACCGCCTCGGTGACCCTCTCAGCGAGAAGAGCGGCCGCCGCGCGTCGCGCCTCGCCAAGGGTGTGGGCCTCCTGCTCCAACTGCAGTCGGGCGCTGTGCAGGTGCTCCTCCAGGGCGCCAACCGAAGCGTCGCGTCCCTCCAGTTGCTCGAGGCGCTCGCGCGACTGATCCCCGAACTGGATTACGGCTGCGAGGTCATCGCCGTACTTCCGGATCAGTTGGCGCAACATCTGCCGTCGTCCGCGAACATCAGCCAGTCGCTCCGGATCGGCGGAAATGCCCTCAAGTGCGGTTCGGAGATCGCTCGCCAACTCCCTCATCTCGGTCAGGACGGAGTCGGCTCGAGTCGAATACGCAGAGAGTGCCCCATAACGGCGGAGTTCCGACACCGACTCGGACAGGCGCTCGTCATCATCGAGGGCCGACACCGCCCGGCCCACGACCTCGCGCAACTCGTCGGCCGAGGACAGCAACAGCTCCTCGTCGGAGAGTCGTTCGTCCTCGTCAGGGCCCGCAAGTCCGGCGGAGACGATCTCGTCGATCTGGTACCGGAGAAGGTCGATCTCCCGATATCGCTCCGCCGAGTCGCCACCGAGGGCGGCAATGGACGCCTCCAGTTCGGCCACTCGAGCAACCGCGGTATCCCATGCGGTCGTGTCCACGGCGCCGAATCGGTCGACGGTTGATCGCTGCGCTCCAGCGCGAAG
>RFQQ01000181.1 GCA_009924875.1 Actinomycetota bacterium
GGGAACGTCCCGCTGTGAGTGGTCCGATCGTGGTCACCGAGGCGATCCGCCCTGCGCCGAGCGCTGAGGAGGCAGCCGCGATTGTCGCCGCGGTCGAGGCCCTGTGGCCTCGACCCATGGCTCCCATAGCCACCGATCGGGGATCGACGGCATGGCGGTTCAGTGGCCGCTGGTGGTCGGAGGAGCCGATGTCGGGTCTCCACGGCGCGTCGCGCCCGTGGTGAGGGGTCGATGAGCGACACGACCTACGGCGTCGTCGAACTGACCTCGGCGATCAACGACTCCCTCCGTGACCGATTCGGATCGGGTGTCTGGGTCGTCGGCGAGATTTCAGGACTCGTCGATCGCGGACCGCACACGTACTTCACCCTCGTCGAGGAGGGTGCCGATGGCAAGGCCGTGCTGAATGTCCAGTTGTTCGCGAACGTCAAGCGGACGATCACGCCAGTGTTGCGTCAGAGTCGGCTCGAGCTCGCCGATGGCACCCGGGTGAGAGTGTTCGGGACGCTCGACGTGTATCCGCCAACCGGGCGACTCGGCCTGAAGCTGAGCGATATCGATCCGCAGTTCACGATCGGGGACATCGGGGCGGCGCGCGAGGCTCTGCTGGCCCGACTCCTGGCCGAGGACCTCATCGAGGCCAATCGACGACTGCCGTTGCCGGTCGCTCCGATGCGGCTCGGGTTGGTGACGAGTGTTGGGTCAGCCGCGTGGCATGACTTCTGCAACGAGTTGGAGCGCAGCGGATTCGGCTTCGAGGTGTCGGCGATCGACGCGCGTGTTCAAGGGGACGAGGCGGAGGAGATGGTGGCCGCGGCAATCCGCGCGCTTGGCCGTCGAGACGTGGATCTCATTGTTGTGATCCGCGGTGGGGGCTCGCGCAATGACCTCGCCGCGTTCGATGCCGAGGGGATCGCACGGGCCATCGCGACATCACCGATTCCGGTCTTCACCGGCATTGGTCACGAGATCGACCGCAGTGTCGCTGATGAGGTAGCGGGTCGAGCCTGGAAGACGCCGACGGCCTGCGCTGGAGCGATCGTGGACATGGTGGGTG
>RFQQ01000182.1 GCA_009924875.1 Actinomycetota bacterium
CGGCCTCGGGGTCGATCTCGTAGCGCGCGATCGCATCGGCGACGAGGGAGCGATCGATCTCGCCGAGATCCGCGAGTCCCTCGAGGGTGGAGACGACCACGTGACCGCAGTCGACTTCGAAGTGACGGCGAAGAGACTCGCGGGTGTCGCTACGCCCCATGCCATCGGTGCCGAGAACCTTGAACGGTCGACCCGTTGGGACGTAGCGGCCGACCTGCTCGGGGACGGCGCACATGAAGTCGGTGACCGCGGTGATCGGGCCCGCTGACTCCGAGAGCAACGATGTGACCATCGGCGTCCGTCGCTCGGCCGAGGGATGCAAGCGATTGAATCGCTCGGTGGCCATCGCCTCCTCGCGAAGTCGCTTGTAGTTGGTGACCGACCACAACTCGGCGCCCACGTCGTAATGCGCCGCGAGTTCCTCGACGGCCTGACGCGCCGCCGCGTGGGCGACGCCCGAGAACAGGATCGTCGCCCGCCGCGATGGACCGTCCGGTGCCGGCGCGAACCGGTACATGCCTCGGACCGCTCCCGAGCGGAACTCCTCGGCGAGCGCCGTGTCGGTTGGAAGCGAGGGCATCGGGTAGTTCTCGTTGTACAGGGTGAGGTAGTAGATGACGTCGCGTTCGGACTCGGGGGAATCCGGTCCGTACATCTGCTCGATGCCGGCGCGGACGATCGCACCGACTTCGTAGGCGAAGGCCGGATCGAAGGCCTGCACCGTCGGAACGGTCGAGGCGAGGACGAGCGAGTGCCCGTCTTGGTGCTGAAGTCCCTCACCGAGCAGCGTGGTGCGTCCGGCGGTTGCGCCCATCAAGAACCCGCGAGCCCGGATGTCGGCTGCCTGCCAGATCAGGTCACCCGTTCGCTGGAAACCGAACATCGAGTAGAAGGTGTAGAACGGGATCATCGGGACGCCGCGGGTCGCGTAGCTCGTGCCGGCGGCGATAAAGCTCGCCATCGAACCCGACTCGGTGATGCCCTCCTCGAGGATCTGACCATCGGAGTCCTCGCTATAGGAGAGCAGGAGGTCGTGGTCGACCGGTTCGTA
>RFQQ01000183.1 GCA_009924875.1 Actinomycetota bacterium
CAGTTGATGCTCCGGAACTACGAAGGCTTCCTCAAGTAGGGAACCCTCGTGATCCCGGGGGCCCGCCTCATCATCCTCGGCCGTCAGGGTGCCGGGAAGGGGACGCAGTGCGTTCGCCTCGCCCGCCACTACGTCGTGCCGCACATCTCCACCGGTGATGTCCTGCGCGCGGCGGTGCGCGAGGGGACCGAACTCGGCCAGGAGGTGCGCGAGATCCTCGAGTCGGGTGGGCTCGTCGGAGATGAGACGATGATCGGCGTTGTCCGCGAGCGGCTCGCCAAGCCCGATGCCGGCACCCGCGGCTACATCCTCGACGGATTCCCCCGCACCGTCGCGCAAGCGGAGGCGCTCGCCGAGATCACCGCTCATCGTCCGATCCACGTCGTGATCGATCTCGACGTCCCCCGGGAGATCGTTCTCGAGCGGATCTCCTCCCGGCGCGTCTGTCGGGACTGCGGCACGAACTACACCTCGACGGGCTCCGACGCGGCCACCTGGATCTGCGACGTCTGCGGAGGCGACGTGACCCAGCGCGACGACGACACCCCGGAAGCGGTCAACCGGCGCCTCGACCTCTACGAGACCCAGACTGCTCCCCTTATCGAGCATTTCGGCAACCTCGGGCAGCTCGTTGTGGTGAACGGCGTCGGCCACCCTGACAACGTGTTCAAGCGCCTGACCGAGGTCGTGGAGTCGAGGCGATGAGGCCGTTAGCCCCTAGCACATTGGGGCCTGAGCGACAGGAACCACCCCGTGGCGTTGTCCGATCCCGCCGATAGCATCGCCCGTCGGTCCGTGGGCACGAGCCCTCGGAGCCGTATCCACTCGGCCCTACGAATACACGTCCGCCCGGGCCCAGCCCGATAACGAGGAGAGACCACTGGCAACACCGAAGGAAGACGCGATCGTCCTCGAGGGAACGATCGTCGAATCACTCCCGAACGCGATGTTCCGCGTCGAGTTGGAGAACGGCCACAAGGTCCTGGCCCACATCTCCGGCAAGATGCGGATGCACTACATCCGCATCCTTCCGGGAGACAAGGTGCAGGTG
>RFQQ01000184.1 GCA_009924875.1 Actinomycetota bacterium
GTATCCGCACATGACGGTGTTCGACAACATTGGATTCGCCCTCAAACTTGCCAAGGTGCCGAAAGAGGAGATCGAGCAGCGGGTGCGCCGAGCTGCCGAGATCCTTGAACTCACCTCCTACCTCGACCGCAAGCCCGGTCAACTCTCCGGCGGTCAGCGTCAGCGCGTGGCCATGGGTCGCGCCATCGTCCGCCAGCCGGCCGCCTTCTTGATGGACGAGCCGCTCTCCAACCTCGATGCGAAACTCCGGGTGCAGATGCGCGCCGAGATCGCCTCGCTGCAGCGCAACCTCGGCGTGACCACCTTCTACGTCACGCACGACCAGGTCGAGGCGATGACGATGGGTGACCGTGTCGCGGTGATCAAGGATGGCGTGTTGCAGCAGGTCGACACCCCGCAGAACCTCTACGACCGTCCTGAGAACGTGTTCGTCGCCGCCTTCATCGGCTCACCGTCGATGAACCTCTACGAGGGCCGTATCGGTGTCTCCGGCGATCGGATCACCGCCACGATCGGAAGCCAGACCGTCACCCTGTCGGACGCGGTCGTGGCGAAGCGGCCCGCGCTACGCGGCTACGACGGCCGTCAGGTGATCGTCGGCATCCGCCCCGAGGATTTCGAAGACGTCGAGTTCGCCGCCGACACCCCGGCCGACCAGCGGCTGAGCGCCCCGGTGCGACTCATCGAAGCTCTTGGCTCGGAGATCATGGTGCACTTCACGCTTGACGCGACCACCGTCGACTCCGGCGATCCCGACGCGGTTGAGGAGCGCCACGGTGAGGATCAGGCGAACGCTGTCGGTCGCTTCAACCCGCGTTCACGGGTTCGAGCGGGCGACTCGATCTCGATCGCCGTCGCGACCGAGAACATGCACTTCTTCGACGCCGACTCCCGCCTGTCGATCTGGTCCTAAGACCAGACCGACGAGCGCCCGCTCAGGAGCGCGTCCAGCGGGGCTTCAGCGGAGCGTGGTCGATGCGCGGCAGGACGTGCTCGGCGAAGAGGTCGCACTCCGCTCGGTGCGTGTAGCCCGAGAGCACGAACGCCTCG
>RFQQ01000185.1 GCA_009924875.1 Actinomycetota bacterium
GCGCCGGCCCCTTGCCCGAGAGGCCCGTCGCCTGATCGCTCGCGGGCCACTTCGACTCGGGACCGTGGTCCTCGCTCGGCCGACCGTCGACGGACTCGACCGCCTGAGCGACCTCGCCGCCCTCGATCCAGCGCCCCCGCTCATCTTCGCCCCCAACCATCACAGCCATCTCGACACCCTGCTCATGACCTCGGTCATCCCTCGACCCTGGCGCGATGAGTTGGCTGTGGCCGCTGCCGCCGACTACTTCTTCGACCGGAGGTGGAAAGCCACGATCTCCGCGCTCGCGCTCAACGCCATACCCATCGATCGTGAAGTCACGAATCGGCGATCAAGCGATCGTTTCCGAGAACTCGTCGACGACGGTTCGAGCTTGCTCATCTATCCGGAGGGCGGTCGCTCACCCGACGGTTGGGGTCAGGGCTTCAAGGGTGGCGCGGCGTATCTCTCGGCACGCACCGGCGCCGCCGTCGTCCCCGTGTACATCGATGGCACGGGCGCGATATTCGGCAAGGGAGCGTCCCGGCTTCGACCCGGTCGGACCCGAGTGGTGTTCGGTCGCCCCATGCGCCCGCTCGAGGGTGAGAACACCCGACGGTTCAGCGACCGGATCGAGCAGGCCGTGAACCGCCTCGCACTGGAGGCGAACGGAGACTATTGGACCGCCGCCCGCGCTGCCGCCTCAGGAGAGCCAACTGGACTCCATGGGCCATCGGGCTCACCCTGGCGTCGCGCTTGGGCCCTCACCGAGTTCCGTCGGCGTGGTGTGGCGGGACGGAGCGGACGAGGCCGCGCCTGGCCTGACCTCGGACGTCGCGGAGACTGAGCGGGGTCAGCAGTCGCCGACGGGGATGATCAGTGATCCCCCGATGATGAAGCTCGAGTAGACCGGGTTGGTCGCGTTCGCCCGGGCGAGGGCCTCGATCGAGGTCTCGTACTTTCGAGCGACCACCGTCGGGTTGTCGCCAGCCACGACCTCGTGTTGTTCGAACGTGCAGTTGGCTCCGCTCGTCGCACCACCGGTCGCCACCGCGGTGGCGA
>RFQQ01000186.1 GCA_009924875.1 Actinomycetota bacterium
ATCGACCCGACGTAGTCGGTGCCCTGAAGGTGCGCCATGTCGTAGCACTCGATGCGCAACGGCGCCTCCGGCAACCCCAGCTGATCCTGCAACTCAGTGAGCGCCCGCGAACGAGTGTTGTGATCGCTCGCCCGCCGCATGCGGTGCCGGACAAACTCCTCGCGGGCGTTCTCGAACACCGTCTCCATCAAGCGCCGCCGGTCACCTCGCTGGGGAACGCGGACCTCGACGCGGCTCCCTCGCTCCAGCGCCAGCCACTCCTCGATCAGCGGGCCGATCGACGGCTCGCGAGGCACCAACACAGTACGTGGCACCCCGTTCGGAGGTGTCTCGGCGTAGAACGACTCGAGCACCCGGTCAATCAGCGCTCCGCCCTCGACATCCTCGACTTTGTCGACGATGAACCCCTTGCGTCCCACCACTCGCCCGCGACGGATGTGGAACACCTGGACCGATGCCTCAAGCTCGTCGTCGGCGATACCGAAGACATCGATGTCCTCGTCACGAGCGGCAACCATCTGCTGCTTCTCGACCGCCTTGGTGACCGAATCGAGGCGGTCGCGCAGACGCGCGGCACGCTCGAACTCGAGCTCGGCCGATGCCTCGCGCATCTCGGTATCGAGCGCTCTCACCACGTCCTCGGTATCCCCGCCGAGGAAACGGCAGAGCCCGTCGACCATCGACGAGTAGTCGTCCGCCGACACCTCACCGACGCACGGTCCGGCGCACTTCTCGATGTGGAACAGCAGACAGGGCCGGCCGAGCCGCTCATGCTGTCTGAACTTGCCCGGCGAGCAGGTGCGCACCGGAAACGAGCGCAGCAGGAGATCGAGGGTCTCACGAATCGCGTAGGCGTGGGCGTAGGGCCCGAAATATCGAACCCCGCGACGACGGCGACCGCGCACCACCACCGCCCTCGGCCACTCCTCATCGGTGGTCACCGCGAGCAGCGGATAGCTCTTGTCGTCGCGGAGGCGCACATTGAAGCGCGGGTGATGCCGCTTGATGAGGGAGTACTC
>RFQQ01000020.1 GCA_009924875.1 Actinomycetota bacterium
CGGCCGTGACCTCGTCGTCAAGATCGAGGGCTCCTACCACGGGCACCACGACCTCGTGAACGTCTCGATATGGCGCTCCCTCGACGACCTCGGCCCGGTCGACAACCCCTCGCGCGAACCCGGTGCGGGGGTCGCGACCGCGTTCGCAGAACTCGTCCGCATCATTCCGTTCAACGACCTCGACGCCGCCACCCGACTGTTCGCCGAGGAGGGCGACGACATCGCCGGGTTGATTATCGAACCGATGATGATGAACGCGGGGATCATCCCACCCGAGCCCGGCTACCTCGAGGGACTGCGCGACCTGACCCGACGCAACGGCTCGCTCCTCGTGTTCGACGAGGTCAAGACCGGACTGGTAGTCGCCTGGGGCGGCGCGACCGAGTTGTTCGGCGTGACCCCCGATCTCGTCTGCCTCGCCAAAGCCCTTGGCGGAGGTGTGCCCTGCGGCGCGATCGGAGGAAGCGACGAGGTCATGTCAGCGATCAGCGACGGGCGCTACGACCAGGTGGGCACATTCAACGGGAACCCACTCACCATGGCCGCTGCCCGAGCAGTTCTCACCGAGGTTCTCCTCCCTGAGACCTACGGGGCAGCCGAGGAGATCGGCCGCGCGATGCTCGCCGGCTGTGCCGAGGCGCTCGCCGACCACGGCCTCGAGTCGTACGGAGTGGTCCACGGCTTCAAGGGCTCCGTCGTCGTCCATGACCAGCGACCCGCGAACTACCGAGAGTTCCTCGAAGTGAACACGGCGATCTGCCACCTGAACTACCTCATGCAGCACAACCGCGGGGTGTTCACCGCCCCGTGGGGCAAGAGCGAGTCATGGACACTCTCCGTCGCCCACACCATGCAAGACGGCGACCGCGTCATCGAGAACACCGCCGAACTCGCTCGAACGATCGCCGCCACCGACAGCACCGAGTCGGAGATCTTCGCCGTAGGTGGAATCACCGCCTGAGGAACGCTTGACACCCCCGACGGCGACGGTGTGGACTCTCCCCACCGCACGCTGGCGGAGAGGACTTTGGGGGGTGAGATGAGCACTGTCGACTGGACCGATGACGCGGTCTGGGAACCCACTCGACGGCCCGTCACCACGGCCATGTGCCTCCCTCCAGCGCTGTATGCCGACCCCAACGCCTTCGAGGTCGAGCGCGACCGGGTGTTCGGACGAGCCTGGGTGTGCGTCGGTACCGCCGCCGAAGTCGCCGAACCCGGACGACTCCTCGTGCGCGAGATCGCCGGACGCTCGATCCTCATCACCCGCGACACCGACGGCGGACTCCACGCCATGATCAACGCCTGTCGTCATCGCGGAACCGAACTCGCCGAAGCCGACTGCGCGGTCGCGGGAACCATCCGCTGCCCCTACCACCGTTGGACCTACGCCCTCGACGGGCGGCTCCGCTCCACCCCCCTGTTCGACCAGGTTCCCCGAACCGACGAACCGGGCGACCTCGATTTGGTGCCAGTGCGCGTCACCACCTGGGGGCCGCTGCTGCTCGCCTGCCTCGACCCCGACACTCCGCCGTTCGAGACGTGGATCGGCGACCTCGACGAACGGATGGCTGGCTACCGGCTCGACACCTGGACGCCTTGCCACGAGCAGGCCCTCGACATCCACGCCAACTGGAAGCTCGTGACCGAGAACTTCCAGGAGTACTACCACCTCGGATGGGTGCACCCGGAGCTCGCCAAAGTGTCCCGCGTCGCCGATCACTACCGCTATCAAGGGCCCGGCATGTACTGCGGGCAGACCACGACCCCGGTCTCGGGAGACGAGCGCGACGACTGGCTGCGGCTCCCCGCGGCCGACGGCCTCGACCCCTCCGACTCGGTGAGCGGACGATTCATCGCCCTCTTCCCGAACGTGATCCTCTCCGTGCTACCGAACCACATCTGGCTCATGCGCCTCGACCCGATCGCGCCCGGTCTCACCCGCGAGACCTGCACGATGCTCACCCCCGCCCCAATCGAGCGCGACGCCCATATCGACACCCGTGACTTCTGGCTCTCCGTCAACGCCGAGGACATCGACATCGTCGAACGGGCCCAGCGTGGCCTGACCCGTGGCGCAGTTCCCCCTGGGCCGCTCAGTCCGCGCTTCGAGGAACCCCTCAACCGGTTCCACCGAATGCTCGCCGACTGCATGACCCTCGACTCCCTCGCCGATCTCCCGATACCGGCCGGCGACGACCCGAACGACCCGGACGCGCGTTGGGGGGCGGCGGAGAACCCGACGCCACCGACGATCGACATCGCCCGCTGAGCGCTACGGGTCGCTGGGCGCCGATCTGGGAGACTCCGCACATGACGAACAGCCGCTACGACGCCGTCATCATCGGAGCCGGGGTCATCGGCACCGCGGTCACGCACGAACTCTCGCGCCGCGGATGGCGCACCCTCACCGTCGACAAGGGGCCGGCCGCAGGATTCGGCTCGACCAGCGCGTCGAGCGCGGTGATCCGCTTCTCGTATTCGACGACGACCGGCGTCGCGGCTGCGTGGGAGGGCATGCACTACTGGGCCGATTGGGAACACCACATCGGCGCCCCCGATGAGAGCGGCTACGCCAAGTTCATCCGTTGCGGAATGGCGATGCTCATCGCCGAGGAACTCGGACACCACAACCGGGTCCGCCCGATCTGGGATGAGCTTGGAATCCCCTACGAGTATTGGGATCGCGAAGCGCTCGCCGAGCGGATGCCACTCTTCGACCTCGGCCGCTTCGGTCCGCCGGCTCGCCCTGATCAGGACAACTTTTGGGAACCGAGCCGCGGTGAGATGGTCGGAGCGCTCTTCAGCCCCGACGCGGGCTACGTCGACGACCCCCAACTCGCCGCCCACAACCTCCAACGTGGGGCTGAGGCCAACGGCGCAGAGTTCCGATTCCGCTCCGAGGTGGTGAAGATCATCACCGAGAGTGGTCGCTGCACCGGAGTCGAACTCGCCGACGGCTCCCGCATTGACGCCAAGGTTGTCGTGAACGTCGCGGGACCGCACAGCTCGAATATCAACCGGCTCGCCGGGGTCTACGACTCAATGAACATCAAGACCGAGGCGATCCGCCACGAGACCTACCACGTACCTGGCCCGCCCGACGCCGACTTCACCGAGATCGGATTCAACGTCGCCGACGACGACAACGGCATCTACTTCCGACCCCAGCCCGGTAACAACATCCTCGTCGGCACCACCGATCCTCCATGCGACCCGCGCGAGGTCGTCGACCCCGACGGCGACCTCGGCGAACTCACCAACGAGGGCTGGGAGACCAACACCTTGCGCATCAACAAGCGCATGCCCTCCCTCGGCGTCCCCCTCCCCCACGAGAAGCGCGGCGTGGTCGACCGTTACGACCGCAGTGACGACTGGATTCCCATCTACGACCGCACCGACCTCGACGGGTTCTACGTCGCCATCGGCACGAGCGGCAACCAGTTCAAGAACGCCGGCGTCGCCGGGTTCATGATGGCCGAGCTCATCGAAGCCGTCGAGAACGGTCACGACCACGACGCCGACCCACTCGTGCTCACCGGGCCGCACACCGGGCTCCCCCTCGAGATGGTCACCTTCCGACGCAACCGCGAGATCGACCGACGCTCATCGATGAGCGTTCACGGCTAACCCTTACGAGCGCATCCTCGCGCCGGACGGGTCGAATGGCGGCTCGCTGAGCCGCGACGCCTCCCGACGGCGACCGAGCACCTCGATCTCCCATGGGCCGTCGCTCGCAGCGACCTCCCCCGGCACATAACCGAGCGCCATCGAACGTCCGCTGTGATGGGCGAAGCCACCTGAGGTGACCCATCCGACCACCTCACCGTCATGCCAGATCGGCTCGTTGCCGATGCAGTCGGCCGCCTCCGGTCCCTCACCGGCGTCAAGAGAGAACAGGCACAGCCGGCGTTTCGGTGGCTCCTTCGACGCCGCCGCAGCGGCATCACGGCCGATGAACGTCTTGTCGAGGCGCACCATCCAGCCCATGTTCGCCTCATAGGGGTCGTAGATCGGCCGGTACTCGGTCGCCCACGCCCCCCAACCTTTATCGAGTCGGAGCGAGTTGAGCGCCCGACCACCGAAGAGCCGCATGCCGTGCCCCTCACCGGCTGCTGACACCAGATCGAAGAGCTGTCCGATGAAGTCCGGTGTGCACCACAACTCGTAGCCGAGGTCACCGGTGAAGGAGATGCGGCCGAGCAGCACCGGCACCGCGCCGACGTGCGCCTTGGCGAACGACAGGAATGGGAACTCATCGAGATCGACGTCCACGAGGGCACGAAGCACCTCGCGGGAGGACGGACCCGCGACTGAGAGCCCACAGAGCTGGTTGCCGTGCACCCGGAGCGACACCGAGCCCTCGGCACCGGCGAGCCGGATCTGCTCCAGGAACCACCGCTCGTGGTAGTGCTGCGCCGGGCCGGAACCGAACACCAAGAACCGCTCATCGCCGAGCACGCTCGACAGCGCCCCAACCGTGAAGTCGCCGATAAGGCGACCCTCATGGTTGAGCATCGGCGACAACGCCAGCCGACCGGCTGGGGGAATCCGATTCGCGAGTAGACCATCGAGAAAGCCGCGCGCCCCCGGCCCCGAGAACTCGTACTTCGCGTAGCCGGTGATTTCCATCAGGCCGACCCCGGCGCGAACCGCGGCGACCTCCTCGGCCACCACCGAGAACGCGTTCGAACGTCGGAAGGTCGGCGTCTCGAACGGCTCTTCTCCCGCGCGCTGGAACCACAGCGCGTGCTCGAGCCCATAGGAGGCGCCGAACACGGCATTGCGCTCGCGCAGGCGCCCATAGAGGGGCGAGGTCAGATGCGGACGAGCCGCGCGCAACTCCTCGTTCGGGAAGGTGATGGTGAACCGGCGGCCGTAGTTCTCGCGAACCTTCGAGTTCGTGTACACCGGCGTCGCCCAATCGCCAAAGCGGGCGTGATCCATACCCCAGACGTCGAAGCCCGGATCACCCGTCGTGATCCAGTTCGCCATCGCGAGCCCGACCCCGCCACCCTGACTGAGACCGGCCATGACACCGCAGGCCAACCAATGTCCCGGCTGCGCCCTGACCGGCCCGATCAGCGGGTTGCCATCGGGGGCGAAGGTGAACGGACCGTTGATCGTCTGACGAATGCCGATCTCGTTGAAGATCGGGAAGTGCGAGAAGCCGACATCGAGGCTCTCGGCGATCCGCTCGAGATCGGGAGTGAGTAACTGCGCCTCGAAGTCCCATGGGGTTGTCTTCGTCGACCAGGGCACCCCGCCCTTCTCATAGGTGCCGAGCAACAGACTGTTGCCCTCCTCGCGCATGTAGATCTCACCGCCGAGATCGACGACGTGGAAGCCCGCCATCCTCGACGACTCGCGCCACTCAGCGAGTTGCGGTACCTCCTCGGTCAGCAAGTACATGTGCTCCATCGCGAGCACCGGGATCTCGAGGCCGGCCATACGACCCACCTCACGGGCCCAAAGCCCACCGGCGTTCACGAAGTGCTCGCAGTGGATCACCCCGAGGTCAACATCATCACGGGTGTCGTGCACATGCAGATGCCACCCACCGTCCGGAGCCCGCGAGATCGCGTGCACCCAGGTGTACCGGTTGATCTCCGCCCCTCGCTGACGGGCGCAGTCCGCGTAGGCGTGGGTAACACCGGACGGATCGACATGACCCTCGTGCTTGTCGTACATCGCCCCGACGAAGTACGACGGATCGAGGAACGGCACGAGTTCGTGGGCCTCCGACGGCGTCACCAGTTCGGTCTCCATGCCGAGGTACCGGCCGCGAGCATGGGCCATGCGCAGGTAGTCCATGCGCTCGGGAGTGTCAGCGAGCTGCAGACCGCCGGTCATGTGGATACCGCAGTCGCGACCGGACTCAGCCTGGATCTTCTCGTAGAGCTCGACCGTGTAACGCTGCAACGCCGCGACATTCGGATCGCCGTTCAGCGTGTGCATCCCGCCCGCGGCGTGCCAGGTCGACCCATGAGTCAGCTCGCGACGCTCCACCATCATCACGTCGGTCCAACCGGCGAGTGTGAGGTGGTAGAGCACCGAGGCGCCCACCACTCCTCCGCCGATCACAACGACCTGTGCCTGTCTCTTCATCTCGCTCCCCCTGAGCGTCGCGCCGGATCGACCGGCGGTGTTCAGAAATCGGTGGCGACCCCGCCCTCGGCCACCCTACGGTCGACGAACTCACGCAGTTCAGCCCGGATCGCGTCGTCGAGGCCCGGCTCGACATGGGCAGCGATCAACTCGCGTGCGAGAGCATTCGCCCGGCTCCTCGAATCCGGGGATCCGGCGAGTTGCCAGGATTCCCAATTACGCCAATCACTCACCATCGGCGACAGGAACTCGTCGGTGTATCGACTCTGGGTGTGCTCGTCACCGAAGAAGTGGCCAGCCGGACCGACCCGGTCGATCGCGTCGATGGCGAGGGTCGACTCGTCGACGACGAGCGGCTCGAGGAACTTCGACACCATGTTCAACAGATCGGCGTCGATCACCATCTTCTCGTAGCTCGCGTGGAGCCCGCCCTCCATCCAACCGGCGGCGTGCATCACCATGTGCGCTCCACCGGTGATCGCCCCCCAGAGCGCCCAGGCGCTCTCGTAACCCGCCTGCGCGTCGACCGCGTTCGAGGTCGACACGTTCGATGATCGATACGGAATGTCGTAGCGACGGGCCAGTTGCCCGCCGGCGATCGCCGCCTTGGCGTACTCGGGAGTGCCGAACGCCGGCGCCCCTGACCGCATGTCGACATTCGAGGTGAACCCGCCGTAGACCGCGGGCGACCCGGGGCGGACCACCTGGGTGAGCACGAGACCGGCGAGGGCCTCCGCGTTCTGCTGCACCAGTGCTCCGGCCAGGGTGATCGGAGCCATCGCGCCCGCGAGCGTGAACGGGGTGACGATGATCACCTGGTTGCGCTCCGACATCCGGATGATGCCCTCGAGCATCGGATCGTCGTACCGCAGCGGCGACGAGGCATTGATGATGCTGCACAGGCTCGGCTCGGACTCGAAGGTGTCATGGTCGACCCCTCGAGCGATTCGCGCCATCTCAAGGCCGTCGAGGTTGCGATCGCGACCGAGGCTGTAGATGTGGAACGGCTTGTCACTCAAGGTGTAGGCGTCCCAGGCGGTCTCGAGGTGGCGAATCGACGCATGAAGGTCGACCGGCTCCACTGGGAAGCCGTTGAACATGTGCACCGCGTTCAACATCTGCCCGAGCCGAAGGAAGTCGCGATACCCCTCCCGGTCTCCGGCTCGCCGCACCCCGTCGAGGGTGACGTAGTTCGGGGCGCTCGCCACCGAGGAGAACACGATGTGCTCTCCACCGATGATGAGGTCCCGATGCGGCGCAGTGCCGTGGAGGGTGAACACCGACGGGATCGTGGCGAGATGCTCCATGACCATCTCGGGATCGAACCGCACGCGATTGCCCTCGACCCGCGCCCCAACGGCGGCGAGACGCGCCCGTGCATCGGCGTGAAGGAAGTCGATCCCCGTCCGGTTCAACACCTCGAGGGAGGCGAGATGGATGGCCTCGACCTCGTCGTCGGAGATCACCCGGGCTGGGGGCTGGGAGTACCGCGGCTGCTTGGCCGCCGGTTGATCGCCGACCACGGAACGCGTGCGTCGCTCCCGTCGCTGGCGCGTCCGAACCTCGGTCACCGCGACAAAGTAGCCCCCGACCAGGGGCGGTGAACAGAGCGGGAGATCAGATTGTGAACCGGTCACCAGGTGCCGCGACGGAGAGGCCCGCTCGCTCCACGAACGCTCGCTCCGGCGACCCCACCCGAAGCACCGGGTTCGTGTGATTGAGATGCACCAGATGAACGCGCGAGGCGAGTTCGGGAGCGCGGTCGACGAAACGTCGCACCGTGTCCACCACCCTCGGATGAGGGATGACGCTCATGTCGCGGTCGAGCTCCCCGTCGTCGAAGAAGGTCGCGTCGACAAAGGCGACATCGACCGCCGCGACCTCCTCGACGATGTCGCGATCCCAGGCATCCCATGAGTCGATATCGGGGAGCCACAGCACCGATCGGCTCGGGCCGGTCACCCGATAGGCGACGGTCTCGGAGACCTCATCGCGGTGGGGCACCGGCAACGCCTCCACGAGAAGGGAGCCCCCGAGGTCGATCGGGCCCGTCCGAAGCACGATGTGGCCGTGCTCGACAAGGAGCGACCATGGCGCGTCCGATTCGAGCATCGAACGAAGCCGCGGCTCCGCCCATACCGGCACTGATGCCGCCCCCAGTGCCTCCCGGCCGAGCTGAGCGAGCCCCGTGTAGTGGCCGAGATGCCCGTGGGTGAGCAAGATCCCGTCGATGATCGCGTCACCGGCTGGTCGTGCGACGAGATCATCGAGGAGTCGCAGTTGCTCGCCGATCGCCGGTGTCGCGTCGATCAACCAGCGTCGACCATCAGACCCGACGAGACCAAGACATGCGGGGAGGACTCGCGGAAGTGTCGCGTCCGAGCAGCACGCGGCGCGACAGCCAATCTGCGGACGACCGCCATCTTGCCCGACACCGAGAACGATGATCTCGGGCTCGCGGCGACCACCCGGTTCACTCGACACGCACGAACCGTAACGGCCCGCGGGCCGATGCTCGGTAACGTCGCCGCCGTGAACGCCTCCCCTCCCGTTGTGTATGGAGCCGAGTGGTGCAAGGACTGCCGACGTTCCAAGGCACTGCTCACTCGACTCGGCGTCGACCACGTCGATGTCGACCTCGAGGCGGAACCCGAACGCGCCGCTGAAGCCGAGGCGCTCTCCGGTCGGAAGCGGATCCCGGTGATCCACTTCGCCGACGGACTCGTGCTCTCCGAGCCGAGCGACGCCGACCTCGAACAGGCACTCCGAGATCGGGGGCTCGCGTCGTGACCTCGCGTGCCGTGCGAGGCGGACTCGCGCCCCTCGTGGCCCGTCATCCGCGGCTCGCCGTCGCGTTCGGCGTGTTCCTCGGAGCCGCCGGAATCACCCACTTCACCAACCCGACCTTCTTCGACGAGATCGTCCCTCCGTGGTTGCCGCCGTCCGAGCGGTTCTGGACCTACCTCAGTGGAGTTGCCGAACTCATCGTCGCCGCGATGCTGCTCCTGCCCCGTTGGAGGCGACGCGGAGCCTTCGCTGCGGTCGCCCTCCTCATCGCGGTCTACCCCGCCAACCTCTACATGACGTGGGACTGGCGGGACCGGCCGATCGGTGACCAGATCGTCTCCTGGGTTCGGCTCCCCCTCCAGTTCGTACTGATCGCGATCGCGCTCAGCATCGCCGGGCCGACCGACCGTCGGGCTCCGCGCGACGCCTGACCGGCACCTCGCCACACCGCCGATCAGGCGGCGATGGACGAGGCCTCGACTACGAGTCCAAGCGTCCTCAGACGTCCCTCAGCGGTCGGCGCCGCCAGCGACAGCACCAGCTCGTCGGCATCGGCGAACGAGCGGAACTCCTCGAGCCCCGCGGCGACCTCGCTCGGCGTGCCGACCACCGTGTGCCGCATCATGTCAAGCACCTGACGGCCCTGGGGAGAAGCGACGAGACGATCGAGATCATCCTCCGAGAGATCGAGCCCCCGGCCGACGAAGAACCTGACGCGATCTCGCGCCGTTCGCTCGAACTCGGCCAGCGCGTCTTCGCGTCGATCGGCGCAGATCACGTTCACCGCCGCGTACACATGCGGCCGCTCGAGTCGGCGGGAGGCGGTGAACTCCGCCCGGTGCAGGGCCACCGCCTCACGAAGCGCCGCCGGGGCGAAATGGGAGGCGAAGGCGAACGGGAGACCGAGCAGCGCCGAGAGGCGCGCCCCGTAGAGCGACGACCCAAGGATGAACAGCGGGACGTCAGTACCCGCTCCGGGCACCGCGGCCACCCCAGCCACCCGGCTCTCGCCCCGCAGGTAGCCCTCGAGCTCAAGCACATCCTCGGGAAAGGTGTCGGCCGATGAGTGGTCACGCCGCATCGCTCGAAGAGTCACCTGATCGCTTCCCGGGGCGCGACCGAGACCAAGTTCGATACGACCGGGATGAAGCGTCGCAAGCATGCCGTATTGCTCGGCGACCACGAGCGGTGAGTGGTTCGGCAACATCACTCCCCCGGCGCCGAGCACGATCCGCGAGGTATGGGCTGCGACATGCGCAATCAATACCGCCGGCGCCGACGAGGCCACCGTCGCCATGTTGTGATGCTCCGCGTACCACACCCTGGAGCACCCGAGATCCTCCGCGTGGCGTGCGAGCGTCACCGAGTTCGCGAACGCGTCGGCCGCGCGCTCACCCTCGCCGATCCGCGCGAGGTCAAGCACCGAGAACACAGAGGTCACCACGCCTCGGGGATGCGATAGGCCGGAACACCGGCCTCGACCCGACGGGCCGAGGCGCGGGAGTCGAGCACACACCCCTCGTGCATGAAGCGGTCACCGGCCGCGATAACCCCCTCGGGAACGGTTCCCGCGAGAAGCTCGATCACCCCTCCGCAGCCGAGACAACGCGCTGTCGCCATAGGCGGATCGTACCGATGACGCGAGGACCCGCTCCGACCAGCCGGTCGGCGGTCACGGTCAGAGGATCTGGCTGAGGAACAGCTTGGTGCGCTCCTCGGTCGGATTCGTGAAGAAGTGCTCCGGAGTGCCCACCTCGACGACATCCCCCGACTCCATAAACACCAGCCGGTCGGCGACCTCGCGCGCGAAGCCCATCTCGTGAGTGACGACCATCATCGTCATACCCCCGCGGGCCAGGTCCTTCATGACGTCGAGCACCTCGGAGATCATCTCCGGATCAAGGGCGCTGGTCGGCTCATCGAACAGCATGATCTTCGGCTCCATCGCCAACGACCGGGCGATGGCGACTCGCTGCTGCTGACCACCCGAGAGTTGGCCTGGGAACTTGTTCGCCTGCTCAGGGATACCGACTCGCTCGAGCAGTTCCATCGCCTTGGCCTCGGCCTCAACCCGAGCGCGCTTTCGAACCCAGATCGGCGCGAGGGTGATGTTGTCGAGCACGGTGAGATGCGGGAAGAGGTTGAACTGCTGGAACACCATCCCGACCTCGGATCGAATCGTCTCGATGTTCCGCATGTCGTTCGTCATCTCGACACCGTCGACGACGATCTCACCCTCTTGGTGGACCTCGAGGCGGTTGATGCAGCGGATCAGAGTCGACTTACCGGAACCCGACGGACCGAGCACCACCATGACCTCGCGGTCCTTCACGGTGATGTCGACTCCGGCGAGCGCCTGGAAGTCTCCGAACCACTTCTTGACCCCGCGGCACACGATCATGTCGCGGCGCGAG
>RFQQ01000003.1 GCA_009924875.1 Actinomycetota bacterium
CGTGCCGTCGCCCGAGCAGGCCTCGCAGCGGCCCCCCTTGACGTTGAACGAGAACCGACCGGGCAGGTAGCCGCGCACCTTCGCCTCGTTCGTGGTCGCGAACAACTTTCGAATGTGGTCGAACACGCCGGTGTAGGTCGCAGGGTTCGATCGCGGCGTGCGGCCGATCGGCGACTGGTCCATGTCGATCACCTTGTCGAGATGCTCGATCCCGTCAATCCGCTTGTGTCGTCCGGCCGGCGTCTTCGATTTATAGATGCGCTGCATCAGCACCGGCAGCAAGATGTCGCGGACCAGCGTCGACTTGCCCGAACCCGACACGCCGGTGACCGCCACGAAGCATCCGAGCGGGATCTCGACCGTCAGATCGTCGAGGTTGTGCTCGCGGGCACCTCGGACCACCAGGCGTTCCGCCTTGGGAGCGCGTCGCTCCCCCGGCACGGGGATCGAACGTCGACCGGAGAGATAGTCACCCGTCACCGAATCGGCCACCGCGTTGAGACCCGGCACGGGCCCGGAATAGACGACCTGGCCACCGTGCTCGCCGGCCCCGGGGCCGATATCGACGATCCAGTCGCTCTCCCGAATCGTCTCCTCATCGTGCTCAACCACGAGCACGGTGTTGCCGAGATCACGGAGCCGGGTGAGCGTGTCAATGAGCCGGCGGTTGTCGCGCTGGTGCAGACCGATCGACGGCTCGTCGAGCACATACAGGGTGCCGACGAGACCCGACCCGATCTGGCTCGCGAGCCGGATGCGCTGCGCCTCACCCCCAGCGAGGGTGCCCGCCGAGCGGGCCAGAGTCAGGTAGTCGAGGCCGACGTCGAGGAGGAAGCCGAGGCGGGCGTTGATCTCCTTGGTCGCGGTCGCGCTCGCCGAGTTCGAGACCAGCGAGGAACTCGGCCGAGTCGCCGATCGACATCTCACACACCTCGGAGATGTTCTTCCCGTTCACCGTGACGGCGAGGGTGAACGGCCGGAGTCTCGCGCCGCCGCAGGCCGAGCACGGCACCTCGCGCATGTATCCCTCGAACTGCTCACGGGTCCAGTCGCTGTCAGCCTGCTCGTGGCGCCGCTTGATCCATGGGATCACCCCTTCGTACTCGGTGCTGTAGGAGCGCTGACGTCCGTAACGGTTGCGATAGCGCACCGTCAACTGACCTCCGGTGCCGTGGAGCAGTATCCGCTGCTGCTTGGCCGGCAGGCTCGACCACGGGACATCGAGGTCGATGTCGTTGGCGTCCGCCACTGACTCGAGCATTCGCACGAAGTACTGCGTGTGAGCGCTCCGCCACGGGGCGATCGCTCCGTCGTGCACGGTGAGATCGACATCGGGGACGACGAGCTCCGGATCGACCTCGAAGGTCGTGCCAAGCCCGTCGCAGGTCTCGCAAGCCCCATAGGGCGAGTTGAACGAGAAGTTGCGCGGAGCGGGCTCCGGATGGCTCGCACCACAGGTTGGGCAGGCGAGATGCTGGCTAAAGGTCAGCGTCTCGTCCTCACCTCCCTCTCCGGCCCCGACCAGTTCGATCTGGGCCACGCCATCGGCGAGGGTGAGGGCCGACTCGAGGGAGTCGGTGAGTCGACGCTCGATGCCCTCGCGGAGCACGAGACGGTCGACGACCACCTCGATGTCGTGTTGCTCGTAGCGAGCGAGTTTCTCCTCGCGGGCGAGGAACTCATCGATCTGCACCGTCTCACCGTCGACCCGCGCTCGCACATAGCCCTGACCGGACAGGTCCTCGAGCAGCGACTCGTACTCGCCCTTGCGTCCGCGGACCACCGGGGCGAGCACCTGGAATCGGGTTCCCTCCGGCAGTTCGAGCACACGGTCGACGATCTGTTGCGGTGTTTGGCGCTGTAGGCGGGTGCCGTCATCCGGACAGTGCTGCACCCCGATCCGGGCATACAGCAGGCGGAGGTAGTCGTAGACCTCGGTGATCGTCCCCACCGTCGACCGAGGGTTCCGGCTGGCCGACTTCTGATCGATGGAGATCGCGGGCGAGAGCCCCTCGATGACATCGACATCGGGTTTGTCCATCTGTCCGAGGAACTGCCGCGCGTAGGAGGACAGTGACTCGACATAGCGCCGCTGACCCTCGGCGTAGATCGTGTCGAAGGCGAGGCTCGACTTACCCGAGCCGGACAGCCCGGTGAGCACGACAAGCCGGTCGCGCGGGATCTCGACGTTCACGTTCCGAAGGTTGTGCTCCCGTGCTCCGCGGACGGAGATCACCGGGGGCCCGTCCGATGATGGCGACGCCTTCGTCGTCACGGTCTGCCTCGCTGGTGCCTTCTTCGTGGGCGCCTTCTTCGCCACCGCCTTCTTCGATGGCGACTTCTTCGCGGTCGTCGAGGATCGGGGGGCCATCGTCGGCGAGGCTAACGGTGCGTCGGTCAGCGGGCGTCACGCAGTTCGCGACGAAGTTCGTTGATCTCGTCGCGCAGGCGGGCCGCGTACTCAAACCGAAGGTCAACCGCTGCTTCATGCATCTCGGCCTCCAGCGTCTGGATCAGGCGGGCGATCTCGCCTTCGGGGAGCGAAGCGAGTTCCCGCTGGACTCGGTCGCGCTCCTTCTGGCGGCGCCGGTCCTTCCCGGGAACCGGCGCGGACGCGGACTCGGGCCGGAGCATCGACAGGATGTCACCGACCGCCTTGCGAATCGTCTGCGGGTCGATGCCGTGCTTCTCGTTGTGGGCGAGTTGAAGCGCGCGTCGTCGCTGCGTCTCCCCGATTGCGCGCTTCATCGAATCGGTGATGCGGTCCGCGTACATCACCACCTCTCCCTCGACATTTCTCGCCGCGCGACCGATCATCTGGATGAGCGAGGTCTCGCTGCGGAGGAATCCCTCCTTGTCGGCATCGAGGATGCACACCAACGAGACCTCCGGCAGGTCGAGGCCCTCTCGGAGCAAGTTGATGCCGACCAGCACGTCGAACTCGCCGAGCCGGAGCGCCCTCAGGATCTCGATCCGCTGAATGGTGTCGATGTTCGAGTGCAGATAGCGGACCCGCAGTCCCTGCTCGAGGAGATACTCCGTCAGGTCCTCGGCCATCTTCTTCGTCAGCGTCGTCACGAGCACGCGATCGCCGCGGGTCACGCGACCCTCCACCATCGCCATCAGGTCGTCGATCTGCCCCTTCGTCGGGCGGACCAGCACCTCCGGGTCGACGAGACCCGTCGGACGCACGATCTGCTCGACAACCCGGTCGGATACCCCGATCTCGTAGTCGCTCGGCGTCGCCGACAGGAAGACGCACTGGTTGACGCGCTCGAGCACCTCTTCGAAACGCAGTGGTCGGTTATCGCGGGCGCTCGGCAGCCGGAAACCGTGCTCGACGAGCACATCCTTGCGGCTTCGGTCGCCCGCGTACTGACCGTGCAACTGCGGCACGGCGACGTGGCTCTCATCGATCACGAGGAGGTAGTCGTCGGGGAAATAGTCGAGGAGGGTGAACGGCGGCTCGTCAGGCGCACGGCCATCGATGTGCATCGAGTAGTTCTCGATCCCGTTGCAGTAGCCGACCTCGGCCATCATCTCGAGGTCGTACTGGGTTCGCATCCGAAGGCGTTGGGCCTCGAGGAGCTTGCCGGCCGCCTCGAACTCGGCCAGACGGGTCTGCAACTCGGCCTCGATGCCCTGAATGGCGCGGGCCATCCGCTCCACCCCGGCCACGTAGTGGGTGGCTGGGAAGACGTGAGTGCGCGACATCTCCTCGAGGGTTTCGCCGGTGACCGGGTCGATCCTCGTCAGCCGGTCGACGGTGTCGCCGAAGAGCTCAATGCGCAGCACCGACTCCTCATACGAGGGATGCACCTCGATGGTGTCGCCGCGAACCCGGAACTTGCCACGGCCGAGGGTCATGTCGTTCCGGTCGTACTGCATGTCGACGAGACGCCGGAGAATCGACCTCATGTCGTAATCGACGCCGACGCTCAGGTCGATCAACTGACCTCGGTACTCCTCTGGTGAACCCATGCCGTAAATGCACGAGACCGAGGCAACGACGATGGTGTCTCGTCGAGTGAGCAGCGCAGCGGTCGCTGAGTGACGCAAACGGTCGATCTCATCGTTGATCGACGCGTCCTTCTCGATGAACGTGTCACTCGACGGGATGTATGCCTCAGGTTGGTAGTAGTCGTAATAGGAGACGAAGTACTCCACCCGGTTCTCGGGGAAGAACTCCCGCATCTCCTGGGCGAGCTGGGCCGCGAGGCTCTTGTTGGGGGCCAAGATCAGCGTCGGACGCTGCACCTGCTCGATCGTCCACGCGATCGTCGCTGACTTGCCCGAACCGGTGATGCCAAGAAGGGTCTGGAACCGCTCACCGGCGTCGATCCCCTCAGCGAGGGAGGCGATCGCCTTCGGCTGATCGCCAGCCGGATCGAATTCCGAGACGACCCGAAACCGCTCGTCGGTGACCGGAGTCGAGGTCGCGCTCATCGGCCCGCGCGGTTCGCGTCGACCACCGGCACATCCGGTGGCGGAGTGGTCGCCCGGTAGCGATCACCTTGACCCGGCAGCAGAGCGTCGAACGCTCCATCGACGAGATTCCAGTAGCGGCGCTCGATACCCGCGCGTCCCCGGTCGCGTCCATCGAGATAGATGTCGAGAGCGACCTGACGCGGCACGTAGGTGACCACCCGACCGACATCGGGGCCGTCCTCGAGGAGCCGAACCCCGTCGGTCACGTCCACCCGGTCGTAGTTGCGCTCGCGGGCGCCGAGACGAACCAGTTCGTCAGGATGCACGAGTGTCACGATCCCGTTCATACACGCCCCGTCGACCTCGGTGACCCCGAGAGCGACCACCACGTCGATCCGATCGACGTCCGGCCCGACGAGAGCGCCCTCGGCCACCGGCATGCCGTAGTTCCAGCGCCGTTCCCACCCATCGCACTCCGCGGCGAGGAAGTCGACCCCTCGAATCGGATCGCGTCCGAGTGTCCCGCCAAGCGATGTCGGGCTGACGAGCGAGCCGTACCCGAAGACCCAGATGCTCTCGCTCACAGGTTCGACGCTACCCCTCGGCTGTCAGCCGCAGAAGGTCGTCCCACACCTCGAGCACCCGGCCCTCGAGTGCGGCCTCATCGCCCGAGTTGTCGATCACATGGGTGGCGATCCCGCGCCTCGCTTCTCGGTTGGTCTGGCTCGCGATGCGACGCCGGGCGTCATCGGCATCCATTCCCCGAAAAGCGACCAAACGCTCAACGGCGACGTCGGGATCGACGTCGACGACGATGGTCGCATCGAGATCATCGCGCGGATTCTCCGCGAGCAACGGGAAGTCGAGGATGACGATCCGGTCGGTACCGCTCAGCGCCTCAACGCGAGAGCGGATCTCACGTTGGAGGGCCGGATGCACGATCCCGTTGAGGTCGGCGCGAGCCGCACGGGCCTCATCGCTGTCGCCGAACACGACCGCCGCAACGGCCGCTCGGTCGAGCGAACCGTCGTCGAGGATGACGTGGGCGCCGAAACGCTCAGCCATCTCGCTGAGCACGGGTGATCCCGGCTGCTGGAGCTCGCGGACGATCGCGTCAGCGTCGATGATCTCCGCGCCGTGCCCGGCGAGGAGAGCCGACACGGTGGACTTGCCGGCTCCGATACCGCCCGTCAGTCCGACGAGCAGCACGGTTCAGTCGTCCGATTCGGCTTCGGCGGGGGTCTCCGGGGCGGCGACCGCCTCGGGGGCAGCCTCAGAGCCGCTCTCGTACTCAGCCCAAGCTGCCTCGACCTCGTCGTCGCTGTGGGTCCAATTGCCCTCGGAGTCGACGTCGAAGTGCTCGCGGTACTCGGCAGCGAGCTCGCCACCCTCAGCGGCCTGCTTGATCGACAGGCTGATGCGGCGACGCGGGAGGTCGAGATCGATGATCTTCACCCACAGCTCCTCACCCGGAGTGACGATGTCGGCCGGGTTCTCGACGTGGTGGGCCGACATCTCGGAGATGTGAACCAGACCCTCGATCCCGTCGCCCACCTGCACGAAGGCACCGAACTGCACGAGCTTGGTGACCCGGCCGTAGACGAGCTGGCCGACGGCGTGACCCTCGGCGAACTCCGCCCACGGGTCCTGCTGGGTGGCCTTGAGCGAGAGGCTGATGCGCTCCCGACTGAAGTCAACATCAAGCACCTGCACGGTGACGGGATCGCCGACGGCGACCACGGAGCCGGGATGATCGACATGCTTCCAGGACAGCTCACTCACGTGGATGAGACCGTCCATACCGCCGAGGTCGACGAAGGCGCCGAAACTGACGACCGAGGAGATGGTGCCCGAGCGGACCTCACCGACCTTGAGGTTGGTGAGGAAGTTGTCGCGGGTCTCCTTCTGGTTCTCCTCGAGGTAGGCGCGACGCGACAACACGACGTTGTTGCGGTTCTTGTCGAGCTCGATGATCTTCGCCTGCACCACCGTGCCGACATAGGGCTGCAGATCGCGGACCCGACGGAGCTCGACGAGCGAGGCCGGAAGGAAGCCGCGGAGGCCGATATCGACGATGAGACCGCCCTTGACGACCTCGATGACCGGACCCTCGACGACGGCGTCGGACTCCTTCTTGGCCTCGATGTCGCCCCAAGCGCGCTCGTACTGGGCGCGCTTCTTCGAGAGGACCAGGCGGCCTTCCTTATCTTCCTTGGTGAGCACCAGCGCCTCGACCTGCTCGCCCATGGCGACGATCTCGGCTGGGTTGACGTCGTTGCGAATGCTCAACTCGCGGGAGGGAATCACACCCTCGCTCTTGTACCCGATGTCGAGGAGCACTTCGTCGCGATCGATCTTGACCACGGTGCCGTGGACCAACTGCCCGTCGTCGACGTCGATGATCGAGGCGTCACCTCCGTGGACGAGGTCGGCGAAACTCATTCCGAGATCGTTGGAGACGACCTCGCGGGGGGTGTAGTTGCCCTCGTCATCGAAGGTTCCCATCGGGGACTGAGCGGGGGCGGTAGTGGTGTCGGACAAGGTCGGGTACTGCTTTCGGAAACGGATACGGATGGTCGGCGGAGGCGTCTTTGGAGACCCCAAACCGCGGTCGCGAAGCGTATCAGTGGCTCAGAGAGATGCCATCCGGGCGATGAGCAGGTGCTCAGGCAGGTCCACCGAGGGAGGTTTCGCCGAATAGTCCCCCGGTTCTGCCCCGTCGATTGCGACAACCTCCAGCCCAACCAACTCGCAGAGCAGTCGGAGTTCGCGCGGCGTGTACCCGCCGGTCCATAGGTCAACTGCCTCAGCCCGACCGTCCTCGTCGCGCACCTCGGTGCGCTCGTGGATGATTCCGGAGGCGACATCGAGGCTCGCCTCATAGTCGCCACGCGCGATTGCGGCCGCCGTGAACAGGCTGTTGAAGGCCGACAAGGCGAGCCGCGCACCGGGCGCGAGTGCCGCGGCCATCCCCTCGAGCACGAGTCGATCGCCATCGACTCCCCCACGGGCGTCCTCGGGGCGCATCAGTCCGAACGCCCCCTGACAGAGGCAGATCACCGCATCGAACGCGGCGCCGAACCGCTCGACCGAAGCGAGCTCGCGAGCGTCGAGGCGCTCGAAGGTGGCGCCGTCAGGTGCCGTCGCGGCCGCGAGATCGACGAATCGCTGCGAGATGTCGACGCCATGCGCGAGCACCCCTCTCCGAGCCAGTTCATGACTGTGTCGCCCCGGCCCGCAGCCAACGTCGAGCACCCGGTGGCCCGCGCGAAGATCGAGCAGCTCCATGAGTCGATCGACCTCGGCCACCGTGCCTTTGGTGAAGGAGTATCGGAGGTAGGCCCCTCCGAGGTGCGCCGCGACCGGCTCGAACCAGTGGTCGTCGCCTGCTCCCTCGGCGGCGTTCAAGGTCACGACTTCGCCGCGGCCCAGGTGTCTCCCCAGGCCACGTTGACCTCAAGGGGCACATCGAGCTCAGCGGCGCCCCGCATCAGATCCACGACGAGGGGCCCCACGGCATCGCATTCGGCTTCTGGCACCTCGACAAGCACCTCGTCGTGAACCTGCAACACCAGCCTCGCAGCGTGGCCAGCCGAGTCGAGCGCCTCGTCAATACGCACCAGTGCGATCTTGAAGATGTCGGCCGCCAGGCCTTGAATGCCCGCGTTCATCGCCTGACGTTCACCCGCCTGACGCACCCTCCAGTTCGAGTCGAGTAGCTCGGGCACCGGGCGGCGGCGACCGAACAGCGTCTCGGTGAACCCCTTCGTGCGGGCCTCCGCCACGGTGCGGTCCATGTAGTCGCGCACATTCGGGAACGCCTGGAAGTACGCCTCGAGGATCGAGGCCGCCTCATCGGTCGGAATCGCCAAGCGCTGACCGAGACCGTAAGCCTCCATGCCGTAGGCGAGACCGTACGACACCATCTTCGCCTTCGATCGTTGATCGACCGTCACCTCGTCCGGGTCGACTTCGAAGACCCGGGCAGCCGTCGCGCGGTGGATGTCCTCCCCCGCAGTGAAGGCGCCGACGAGCCCCGGGTCGGCAGCGAGATGGGCGATACAGCGCAACTCAATCTGGTTGTAGTCGGCTACCAGCAGGCGATGCCCAGCCGTCGGCCGGAACGCGGTTCGGAAGACCCGACCCTCATCGGTGCGCACCGGGATGTTGTGCAGGTTCGGCCGATCGCTCGACAGACGCCCGGTGCGGGCGACCGTCTGGTGGAAGGTGGCGTGGATTCGCCCATCGGCGGCCACCTCGGCGATGAGGCCCTCGCCGTAGGTGCCTCGAAGCTTGTCGACCTCGCGGTGACGCAACAGCGGCTCGATGAACTCCGGCCACTGGTCGCGAAGCTTCTCGAGGGTCTGCGCGTCGGTGGAGTACCCGGACTTCGTCTTGCGCACACCGGCCGGCGACAGCCCCCGCTCCTCGTACAGCAGCTGACGCAATTGCGTGGGCGAATTGAGATTGAGTTCGGGCTGCCCGGCCTCGTCGCGCAAGCGCGCGGCCAACTCCTCGACTTCGGTCCGCAGGCGATCACCGATCTCGCGCAGCGCGTCGACATCGACCTCGATCCCGAGATGCTCCATGCGCGCGAGCACCCTCACCAAAGGGGTCTCGATCTCGTCGAGCAGCTTCCTCGCACCAACCTCGTCGACCGCGGCGAGAATCGGCGCCGCGCACCGGGCGACCGCGAGCGCGGCATCGCCGGCCGACTGCGCACGGTCCTCATCCGCTCCACCGAGGTCGAGTTGCCCCGATGGCACCACACGCCGCTCGCCGAGCGAAAGGTCGGTGAAACGCTCCACCAGATCGGGGATCTCGTAATCACCGACGACCGGGTCGACGAGGTACGCGGCGATCGCGAGGTCGAGCTCGAGCCCGCGGAGATCGATACCGACGGGCAACAGCGAGCGCATCGCATCCTTCGCGCGGTGCATCCGAAGTCGCGAGTGGCCACCGAGAGCCGCGGAGACCGTCGGCTCGGCGAGCAGATCGACACCGACCCAGAGCACCTCTCCGGCGGCCTCATCCGTGACGAGGGCAATGCCGCTCACCGGGCTCCGACCCGGCTCCGACTCGAAGTCGACGGCCACATGCAACACCTCGACCGCGTCGATGGCTGCGACCACGGACGTCGCGTCCGCAGCGGTCGACACCCTCGCGGAGATCGCCTCGACCGGAACCTCGACTGGGGGCTCCTCAATCGTGACACCGCCCAATTCTCCGAGGACCGACTCGAGGCGTCCCAACAACTGGGAGAACTCCAGCACGCCGAACAGGCGGCGCAACTCGGCGCTGTCCGGGGTGAGCGCGAGCGTCTCCGCCGACAGGTCTCCGACCGGGGCATCGGTTCGCAAGATCATGAGATCGTGGTTGTGACGAGCCCGATCCTCGTTCGCGGCGAGGTTCTCGCGCAGCTTCGGGGTCTGCTCATCGAGGGCCGCGAAAATCCCATCGAGACCGCCGTGCGCGTTGATGAGCTTCGCCGCCGTCTTCTCGCCAACACCCGGAACCCCGGGCAGGTTGTCGCTCGGGTCGCCTCGCAACGCCGCGTACTGCGGGTAGAGCGCGGGGGTGACCCCCGTCCGCTCGAGGATGCCGGCCTCGTCGTAGAGCGCGTAGTCGCTGACTCCCCGCTTGTTGTAGAGCACGCGGATGTGCGGGTCGCGGACCAACTGGTAGCTGTCGCGGTCACCGGTCACGATGATCACGTCGTCGCCGCGAGCCGCGAGGCCGTCGGCCGCCGTCGCGATGAGGTCGTCCGCCTCCCAACCCGCCGCCTCCACCTGATGGATGCCCGCTGCCGCGAGCACCTCACGAACCACCGGGAGCTGCTGACGGAGCGTGTCGGGGGTCGACTCGCGCTGCGCCTTGTACTCGGGTTCCGCCTCGTGGCGGAACGTCGGCTCCGGGCGATCGAAGGCGACGAGCACCCCATCGGGACGCTGATCTCGGAGCACGTTCACGAGCATCGACACCAGCCCGAACACGGCGTTCGTTGGCTGTCCCGTGCTCGTCGCCATGTCCTCAGGCAGAGCGAAATACGCCCGATAGGTCAGCGAGTTCCCGTCGATGAGGAGATGCAGCGCCACGGGAGGGTCGACCTCAGCCGGGGCGGAGCGATCCGTCGAGGATGCGGTCGGCCACATCGCGCATCCGGACCCGCTCCGACATGGCGGTGCGCTGGATGAACGAGAAGGCGTCGGATTCCGACATCCCGACCTGGTCGATCAAGAGACCCTTCGCGCGATCGACCAACTTGCGGGCTTCGAGCTGCTCACCGAGGGCGTCGATTTCTCCAGTCAGGTCGCGGAGCTCTCGGAACCGTCCGATGGCGACCTCGATCGCGGGAACGAGATCGCTCCGCTGGAACGGCTTCACGAGGAAGGCGAGCGCACCCGCGTCACGAGCCTGCTCGATCACCTCGCGCTGACTGAAGGCCGTCAGCATGAGCACCGCGCAGAGCTTCTCGGAGGTGATGACCCCGGCCGCCTGAAGACCGTCCATCCCGGGCATCTTCACGTCGAGGATCGCGAGATCAGGAGCGAGATCGCGGACGAGGCCGACGACCTCATCCCCCCGCCCCGTCTCCGCCACGACCTCGTAGCCCTCCTCCTCGAGGGTCTCGCGCAGATCCATGCGGATGATGGCCTCGTCCTCAGCGATGACCACGCGGATGGCCATCAGCAGGCACCTCGGCGCGGAGCGTTCATCGGGTGGCCGCGGCGATCCGGTCGAGCAGCTCGTCCTGACGGCGCTCGAGGTCCGAGATCTCGTCGACGAGATGGAGACGGTGACGATCGAGGGCGGAGGCATGCCGTCGGGCATCAGCCGCCTCGAACTCGGCGAGCGGGGTCTCCGACACCAGGGCCCTCAGTGCCTGGTCATCGGCCTCGGAGGCGACCACCGCGCACTGCTCCTCGATCTGGGCGAGCTCGTGGCGCAGTTCCGCGATACGGGCAGCATTCTGCGCCAAACGACGTTCCGCGAGCCAGGTGGCCATCCCAACATGCTAGGCCGACCTCCCCCGGACCCACCGGAGTCCAGCGGGGAGGCCCTGAGCCGCATTGGTGCCCCGAGTCGGATTCGAACCGACACTGGACGGTGTTTGAGACCGCTGCCTCTGCCGTTGGGCTACCGGGGCGACCCCTCGAGCCTACCCGCGGCGCACCGTCGCCTACCGGCCGGTAGCCCTGCTCCGCCGGAACACCCGTCTAGCCTCTCCGACGTGCTCGCGTTCACCTTCCCCGGGCAGGGGTCGCAACGCCCCGGAATGGGGCGTCCATGGGCTGACCATGAGAGCTGGGAACTCGTCCACGAGGCGAGCGAGGTCGCCGGCCGCGACGTCGCCCGACTGCTGCTCGACGCCGACGCCGACGAGCTCCGTGATACCCGCAACGCCCAGCTCACGACCTTCGTCTCGAGCCTGATGGTGCTCGACGCGGTCGAGCGACTCGGCGTCGACGCCGACGTGTACGCCGGGCACTCCCTTGGTGAGTACACCGCCCTCGCCGCCTCCGGAGCCCTCGGCTTCCCCGAAGGGGTCGCCCTGGTCGGCGCGCGGGCTGACGCCATGCACGACGCCGGCCTCGAACGACCGGGAACCATGGCGGCCGTACTCGGTCTCGACGACGACAAGGTCGAAGTGGCCTGCAACCTCGCCGATGACGAGGTGTGGGTAGCCAACTTCAACGCCCCCGGTCAGGTGGTGATCGCCGGCTCACCCGAGGGCGTCGCCTCCGCGAGCGCGCATGCGAAGGAACTCGGCGCGAAAAAAGTCATGCCGCTGCAGGTGTCCGGCGCCTTCCATACGCCGTTCATGAGTTCGGCCCGAGATCGACTGCGCGAGGCCATCGCCATCGCGTCAATCCGCAGTAGCGACCTTCCCATCGTGTCGAATGTCGATTCCCTCGCCCACGACTCGGCCGATGACTGGACGAGCCTGCTCTCGGCCCAACTCACCAGTCCTGTCCGCTGGAAGCACGGCCTACTCGCCATGTCCCAGATGGGCGTCACCTCCTTCGCCGAGCTCGGACCCGGCGGGGTGCTCACCGGGATGGCGAAGCGCACTCTCGACGACATCCACACCATCGCCGTCGCGACCCCCGACGACCTCGACCGCTTCGTCGAGTGGGTCGCGGGAACCGCGCCGCCCGCCCCGGCCGTCGAGCATGAGGGCGAGCACCTCTACCTCGCCGAGCGGTTCGTTGTCAGCCCGTCGGCCGGGGTGTTCTCCTCGGCTGGTCTCGCCGAAGGCAGCCCGATCGACGTCGGTGCTGTCCTCGGACTCGTCGGAGACGATGAGGTCCGCTCCCCGTTCGCCGGAGTGTTCCAGTCCTACATCGCCGCCGACACCGAGCGAGTCGCGCCCCGACAGCCCATCGCCTGGCTTCGCACCTCATGATCGAACAGCCCGCAACGGGCGCCACAGGAGGTCTCTGACATGCCCGCAACCCGACCCGGCGCCACCGGCGCCGTCATCTCCGGCTGGGGAACCGCCCTCCCCGAGAAGGTGGTCACCAACCACGACCTTGAGAAGACCCTCGACACCAGCGACGAGTGGATTGTCGCTCGCACCGGCATCTCCGAACGGCGGATCGGCGGCACGACCACCTCGCTCTCCGTCGAGTCGGGACAGGCGGCCCTCGACATGGCCGGGCTCACCCCCGAGCGGATCGACGCCCTCGTCGTCGCCACCACCACCCCCGACCGACAGTGGGGCACCGCGCCAATCATCCAACGCGAACTCGGCCTCTCTTGCGGGGCATTCGAGCTCAACGCGGCCTGCTCAGGCTTCGTCTACGGCCTCGTTAACGCCCACGGTCTCATCGCGATGGGAGCCGAGCGCGTGCTTCTCATCGGCACCGACACCCTGTCGAGGATCACCGACTGGAACGACCGGGGCACGGCGCCGTTGTTCGCCGACGGATCCGGGGCTGTGGTGCTCGAATCGACGCCCCACGGCAGCCAATTGCTCGGCTGGGACTTTGATGCCGACGGCTCAGCGAGCGAACTGCTCTGGGCCGAGGTCGGAGGAACGGTCAACATGGACGGCAAAGAGGTCTTCCGCCGGGCCGTTCGCATCATGGTCGACTCCGCTGAGAAGTCGATGCGCCACGCCGGTGTCACCGGCGACGACATCACCATGATCGTCCCCCACCAGGCCAACATTCGGATCATCCAAGCTGCCTGCGAGCGACTGGAGGTGCCCCTCGACCGCGCCTCCGTGGTCATTGACCGCACCGGCAACACCTCGTCGGCCTCCATCCCCCTCGCCCTCGCCGCCGCCCTCGAGGACGGTCGCATCGACCACGGTGACCTCGTGCTCCTTGTCGGATTCGGCGGAGGCATGACCGCAGCGAGCGCCGTTCTGAGATGGGGCGGCGAGAAGGGGGCATCGGCGTGAGCGACAACGGAAGGATCGTCCTCGTCACCGGAGGCTCACGGGGCATCGGCCTCGCCGTCGCCCACCGCTTCGCCGCGGCCGGCGACCGAGTCGCGGTGACCTACAACTCGTCTCCGCCCCCTGATGGCCTCTTCGGGGTCCGCTGCGACGTCACCTCCACCGACGACGTCGACCGCGCCTTCACCGAAGTCGAAGAGCACTTCGGCGGGGCCGTGCAGGTGCTGGTCTCCAACGCCGGCATCACGCGGGACGGACTCCTCCTGCGAATGGGCGAGGACGACTTCACCGCGGTCATCGACGCCAACCTGACCGCTGCCTACCGGGTGACGAAGCGCGCGGTCCAGCAGATGCTCCGCGCGCGGTCCGGCCGGATCATCCTGGTCTCCTCGGTCGTCGGCCTGCTCGGCGCGGCCGGTCAGGCGAACTACGCCTCGTCCAAGGCCGGACTCGTCGGTCTCGCTCGATCCCTCGCCCGCGAGCTCGGCTCCCGCTCGATCACCGTCAACGTGGTCGCTCCCGGACCCGTCGCCACCGATATGACCGCGGCGCTCGGCGAGGGGCGCCTCGCTGAGATCACCGCCTCGGTGCCACTCGCCCGTATGGCCGAACCCGATGAGATCGCCGGGGTAGTCGAGTTCCTCGCCTCTCCCGACGCTGGCTACATCACCGGAGCCGTTATTCCGGTTGATGGCGGCCTCGGTATGGGACACTGAGCGTCCCGCCACGGACGCCCGCCACTACCTACACTTGGCGACGACCAACGCGATCGCGGATTCCGCGACCCGACAAGGAGACGACATGGATCAGGAACTGTTCGCCCGCTTCAAGAAGTGCGCCGTCGAGGTGCTCTCGGTCTCGGATGACCAGGTCACCGAGGACGCCAAGTTCGGTGACGACCTCGACGCCGACAGCCTCGACCTCGTCGAGCTCGTGATGGCCCTCGAGGAGGAGTTCGGCATCGAGGTTCCCGAGGAAGACCTCGAGGGGATCGAGACCGTCGGCCAGGCCTTCGCTCTCGTCACCAACAAGCTCTGAGATGATCGGCTCCGGACGGCGCGTCGCCGTTACGGGTCTTGGCGTCGTCGCCCCCTGCGGGATCGGCCGCGACGCCTTCTGGCAGGGTCTGCTCGGCCCCGGACTCGTTGACGTCGGCCGCCTCACGACCATCGAGGATTGGGACCCGAGCCCCTGGTACGACTCGCCGAAGGACGCCCGCCGGGCCGACCGGAGCGAGCAGTACGCCATCGCCGCGGCTACCGAGGCCCTTGAGCAGTCGGGGCGGCCAGCCGCCGACCCCAGCCGCATCGGCACCATCTTCGGCACGGGCGTGGGAGGCATCCACACTCTCGAAGAGCAGATCGTCAACCGGCTCGACAAGGGCGAGCGTCGCGTCTCCCCATTCCTCGTGCCGATGATGATGGCCAACGCGCCCGGAGCGAACGTGTCGATGCGCTTCGACCTGCGCGGCCCCAATGAGACGCTCTCGACCGCCTGCGCCGCCGGGACGCACGCCCTCGGCTACGCGGCCCGCCTCATCGCATGGGGACTCGCCGATGCGGTGGTCGCCGGAGGAACCGAGTACGCGGGCACCCCGACGGCCCTCGCCAGCTTCGGCAACATGACCGCTCTCTCCTCTACCGGCACCAGCCGACCATTCGACGCCGCCCGGGACGGTTTCGTCATGGGTGAGGGTGCCGCCGTCATGGTGCTCGAGGAGTGGGAGTCCGCTGTCGGACGGGGAGCGCGCATCATCGGTGAGATCCTCGGAGCCGCATCGAATGCCGACGCCCACCACATCACGGCGCCATCACCGGGCGGTGTCGGCGCGATCGGATGCATGAGGCTCGCCCTCGCCGACGCGGGCCTCGAACCGGCCGAGATCCGGCAGGTCAACGCCCACGGCACTTCCACCCCGCTGAACGACGCCGCCGAGGCGGCCGCCGTCTCCGAGGTGTTCGGCCCGGGAGCCGTGCCGGTTGTCTCGACGAAGGGGGTCACCGGACACGCCCTCGGAGCAGCTGGAGCGCTCGAGGCAGCGGCCGTACTCCTCTCGATGGAGCACCGGCTCATCCCGCCGACCGCGAACACCGTCGATGTCGACCCGGAGATGACCGTCGATGTCGTCACCGGCGAGGCGCGCCCCTGGGAGCCCGGCCCCACCATGTCGAACAACTTCGGCTTCGGTGGGCACAACGGCTCCATCATCATCGGCCCGGGCTGAGCCCGGTCGCCTCAGGCGATCACGAACATGAGGTCGCACTCAGTGGCCAGCTCCCCGCCAACGAGGGCCCGACCTGATCCACGTCCAGCGCGCGCGGACAGCTTGGTCATCGAGCACTCGAGGACGAGCTCGTCACCGGGCACGACCTGACGACGGAACCTCGCCTTATCGATGCCGCCGAAGAGCGGCAACCGACCCGCGAACCGCTCATCGGAGAGCACCGCGAGCGCGCCTACCTGAGCGATCGCCTCGCACATGAGCACCCCCGGGAGCGTCGGACGGCCTGGGAAGTGTCCGGAAAAGAACCATTCGTCGCCGGTCAATCTCCAGACTCCACGGGCCGACTCACCCGGCACGATCTCCAGGATCTCGTCGACGAAGAGGAAGGGTGCTCGGTGGGGAAGAAGGTCCTCGGGGTTCACGCGGCGACCCTAGCGAGCCGCGATCAGGCGTCGATGGCCGCTCGAACCTCGGCCACGTACCGGCCCACCTCGTCTGGACCCGACTCGATGAGCCGCCGCACCATCGAAGCACCCTGAATGACACCGTCAGCCACCCGACAGGCGGTGGCCGCCTGCTCCGCGTTCGACACCCCGACCCCGACGAGCACCGGCAATTCGGTGAGCGGAAGGAGTCGTTCAGCGAGCGCGGTCGCGGTTGCCGCGAGCGAGTCGCGTTCCCCGGTGACACCGAGCAGACCGACGGAGTAGACGAAACCCCGACAGCGATCGACGATCCTCGGAAGGCGGTCATCTGGAGCCGTAGGCGCAGCGAGCATCACCGTGGCGACACCCGCGGCGTCGGCCGCCTCGCACCACTCTCCGGACTCCTCGAGCGGAAGATCGGGGAGGATGCAACCGGTGACCCCAGCCGCCACCAGTCGATTCGCGAACCGGACCGGTCCGTCGTGATGGACGACGTTGAAATAGGTCATCACCGCGAGCGGAATGTCGACGTCGAGGTGCGGAACCTCCTCGAGCACCGACTGCGGCGTCGTGCCCGCCTCGAGGGCCGCCTGAGAGGCTCGCTGGATGACCGGACCATCCATGACCGGATCGGAGAACGGGATACCGATCTCGACCGCGTCAGCGCCGTTGGCCGCGCAGGCTCTGATGGCGTCCTGCCACCCCGGATAGCCGCCGGTGATATACGGGACGAGAATCTTGCGACCTGACTCCTTGCACCCTCGCAGGTGAGACTCGAGACCCATCGCTCAGCCGAGTCGGTCCTTCAACACGTCCATCATCTGGCCGACATCCTTGTCACCGCGTCCGCTCATATTGACGAGAACGGTCTGGCCCTGCAGTTGAGCCGCCTCGCGAGCCACCCAGGCGATCGCGTGGGCGGGCTCGAGCGCCGGAATGATTCCCTCCGTGCGGCTGAGCAACTGGAAGGCCTCGATCACCTCGGCATCGGTCACGTTCGGGTACTCCGCCCGCCCGATGGACGCGAGATGCGAGTGCTCAGGACCGACTCCCGGATAGTCGAGGCCAGCCGAGATGGAGTGCGCCTCCTCGACCTGGCCGTACTCGTCCTGCATGAGGAAGCTCCGCATGCCGTGCACCACACCGGGCGCGCCGCGAGACACCGCCGCACCGCCAGCCGGCTCGACACCGATGAGTCGGCTGTCGGTGTCGACGAATCCCGAGAAGATGCCGATGGCGTTCGATCCTCCACCGACACAGGCGACGACGAGATCGGGGTCCTCTCCGACGAGCGCGAGGAACTGCGTCCGGGCCTCTTCACCGATCACCCGATGAAACTGGCGCACCATGAATGGGTACGGATGCGGGCCCATCACCGAGCCCAGGCAGTAGTGGGTGTCGCCGACGGTGGCTACCCAGTCGCGCATCGCCTCGTTGACCGCGTCCTTCAGGGTGCGGCTACCGCTATGGACAGCCTCCACCTCAGCCCCGAGCAGGCGCATCCGAAAGACGTTGAGCGCCTGCCGCTCGACATCGACCGCCCCCATGTAGACCTTGCACTCCATTCCGAGGAGCGCGGCGGCGGTTGCGCTCGCCACCCCATGCTGACCGGCGCCGGTCTCGGCGACGAGCCGAGTCTTGCCCATCCGCTTCGCGAGAAGCGCCTGACCGATCACGTTGTTGATCTTGTGCGAACCGGTGTGGTTGAGATCCTCGCGCTTCAAGAACAGGCGGAGACCGAGCTGCTCACCAAGGCGGTGACATTCGGTGAGACCCGACGGACGGCCCGCGTAATCACGGAGTACCGAGGCGAGCTCCTCGCGCCACACCGGATCGTTCCACGCCTCGTGGAAGGCCCGCTCCAACTCCTGACAGGCCGGCACCAACGTCTCGGGGACGAATCGACCGCCGAACTCACCAAAACGGCCCGAGTCATCAGGCTCCCCCATCAGGGACCGTGTCTCTGCCGCGATCGTCATTCGTCCTCCCAGTCGTAGGGCACATCTTCGAGCGGAGGGAGATCGGACGACTCGTCCGGGGGGACCGCCGCTCGTGCGTTGGAGATGAATCTTCTCACCTTCACTGGATCCTTGCGACCCGGAGCGGCCTCAACTCCAGAGGACACATCCACCCCCCACGGCCGGACCGCGCGGATGCCGTCGGCGACATTGTCGGGGTTCAACCCCCCAGCAAGGATCAAGCGGACCGAGTCGGGAACCTCCGTGGCGAGGTGCCAGTCGAACACCTTTCCGCTGCCCGGGGCCGGAGCATCGACCAGCACGAGGTCGGTGTGGAACCGATCGGCGCGCGTCAGATGGTCAGAGTCGGCACCGAACGCCTTGATGACGTGTCGGATGCCATGACCGGGCCCCTTGTCGACCACCTCACGCACCTGCTCTGGCGTCTCCGAGCCGTGGAGTTGCACGGCACGAACGCCGGCGCTGTCCGCGATGGAGAGCACCCGCGCGGGCAGTTCATCGCGGAACACGCCGACCGTCAGAACATCAGAGGGCAGTCGCCGCGTGATGTCGTAGACGTGCTTGGCGACGACCTGCCTGGGCGAGGGAGCGAAGATGAATCCGACCGCGTCCGCTCCCATAGCGACGGCGAGCAGCGCGTCCTCCTCATTGGTGATCCCGCAGATCTTGACGAACATTGACGCCGAACCTACCCGGGGCACCGGGGGCCGATGCGGTCAACGACGACGCAGATCGCGCACAGCATCGGCGGGGTCACCCGAGGTCACCAGCGACTCCCCGACCAGCACCGCCGAATAGCCGGCTGCCGCTAGGGCGTGGGCGTCGTCACGTCCCCGCACCCCCGACTCGGCGACGCCGATCACACCGGCCGGTATGACCGACGCCATACGAACGGCGCGCTCCTGATCGACCTCAAAGGTGACGAGATCACGCTGGTTCACCCCGACCAGATCGGCGCCGGCGGCGACTGCATGATCGAGTTCAGCCTCGTCGTGGATCTCAACGAGCACGTCGAGCCCGACCTCGCGGGCGAGACCGTGCAGATCAACCAGCTCCTCCACTCCGAGCGCAGCCGCGATCAACAACACGCAGTCCGCGCCCATCAGCCTCGCATCGAGCACATCGTTCGGCGCCACGGTGAAGTCCTTGCGAAGCACGGGGAGGCCGACCGCCGAACGAGCCGCGACGAGATCATCGGGCGAACCCCCGAAGAACTCGCGATCGGTGAGCACCGAGAGACAACTCGCCCCACCCTCGGCGTAGAGGCGGGCGAGCGACGCCGGGTCGAGATCCGGCGCGAGCGCGCCCTTGGAGGGCGACCGGCGCTTCACCTCGGCGATCACCCCAACCCCCTCGCGCGCCGTGTCGACCGAGGCGAGCGACGCGCGGAACCCTCGCGTCGTCGGAAGGTCATCGCAGCGCCGCCGCAGCTCGGACATCGAGCGCGAATCGGCCGCCGCCTCAGCGCGATGCGCCTCGAGGATGCGGTCGAGGTAGGTCGCCATCTCCCCGGATCAGATCCCGAGGCGCGTCGAAAGTTCCGACATCAGCGAGTCGATCGGCACGCGCACCTGCTCCATGGAGTCGCGGTCGCGAACCGTGACCGCCGAGTCCTCCAGCGAGTCGAAGTCGACCGTCACACATAGCGGCGTGCCGATCTCATCTTGACGGCGATAGCGGCGTCCGATCGCTTGGGTCTCGTCGTAATCGACCATGTAGCGCTCACCGATCATCGCCCTGATCTCCCGGGCGAGCGGGGTGAGGGTGTCCTTCTTCGAGAGCGGCAACACCGCAACCTTGTACGGGGCGAGACGCGGGTGGAGGCGGAGCACGGTGCGGGTCTCGCCGTTGACCTCCTCCTCGTCGTAGGCGGCGAGCAGGAAGGCGGCCATCGTGCGGGTCGCGCCAGCCGCCGGCTCGATCACGTACGGCACGTAGCGCTCATCCGTCGCCTGGTCGAAGAAGTCGAGGCGTTCCCCGGAATGGGCGGCGTGCTGCGTGAGGTCGTAATCGGTTCGCTGAGCGATTCCCTCGAGCTCGTCCCAACCCCATGGGAAGAGGAACTCCACATCGGAGGTACCCGTCGAATAATGCGACAACTCGTCGTCGGCGTGCGGACGCAACCGGAGCATCGAATCGGGGATGCCGAGCTCCCGGTACCACTCCATCCGATGGGTGCACCAGTACTCGTACCACGACGCGCCATCGGCCGGAGGGACGAAGAACTCGAGCTCCATCTGCTCGAACTCACGGGTGCGGAAGATCCAGTTCTGCGGTGTGATCTCGTTGCGGAACGACTTACCGACCTGGGCGATACCGAAGGGTGGACGCTTCCGGCTCGTCTGCAGGACATTCGAGAAGTTGGTGAACATCCCCTGGGCCGTCTCGGGACGCAGGTAGGCGTCGGCGCCGGCATCGGCGACCGGGCCGGCCTGGGTCTTGAACATCAGGTTGAACTGCCGCGCTTCGGTGAAGGTTCCGGCGCCCCCACAACTCGGGCAGACATTCGGATCATCGAGCTTGTCCAGTCGGAAACGGTTGCGGCACACCGTGCAGTCCACGAGCGGGTCACTGAAGTTGCTGAGGTGTCCGGAGGCTTCCCATACCTGAGGAGGACCGAGCACCGCGGCATCGATGAGCACCACGTCGTCGCGTTGCTGCACCATGGAGCGCACCCACGCGTCCTTCACATTGCGGAGCATCAGCGACCCGAGCGGGCCGTAGTCGTAGGTCGACCGGAAACCGCCGTAGATCTCCGCCGACGGGTAGACGAAGCCACGCCGCTTGCAGAGATTGACGATCTGATCGAGTTCGGTCGCTGCCACGACCCCACAGGTTAGGGAGGCTCAGTGGCGTTCGAACAGGGCGATCGCCTTGAGTCGTCGCTCAAGGTGGTGCTCCATCGCTCTCGTAGCGAGCAGACCGACTTCATGGGTGGCGGGGCTCTCCGGTGCCGCCAGCGCCTCGTTGAGGCGCCCACCGAGGACGCAGCGCAAGAGCGAGAGGGCCGCCGGCGAGACCGACACCCCGGAACGGCAATTACGGCAAAGAACCCCGCCCTCATCGAGATCGAAGGCGACGAGCTCGACCTCATCCCCGCTCTCCTCGCACCGGACACAGGCGTCGAGCACCGGCGAGAGCCCCTCGGCCGCCAGCAACTTCCAATAAAAGGCGGGGACGTTCATCGGGGACGGCCGCTCCGCGATCGTGCGCAACACGCCGACCGTCGAACGGAACAGCTGTGGGGTCGGCTCACGGTCGAGTGCGAGCTGCTCGGCTGCCTCGATCGCCGCCATACCCTGTGATGTCCGGTCGAGGGAGGAGAGCAGCGGTCCCAAGCGGTCGAGCGACTCTGCCTGGCTGACGGTGTCGAGCTCACGACCACGACGGAGTTGCACCGCGATGTGACTCATCGGTTCGAGTCGTCCACCGAACTTCGAGTTGGTCTTGCGCACCCCATGCGCGACCGCGCGGACCTTCCCGTGCTCCTGGGTGAGCAACACCACGATCCGATCGGACTCGCGCAGGCGATAGGTGCGCAGCACCACCGCCTCGTCGCGGTAGAGCTCCTTCACGCGTCAAGTCCGCCGAAGCGGCGTCGCCGGCCCGCGTACTCGGCGACAGCAGCGACGAGATGACCCGCTTCGAGATTCCCCCAGGCCACCTCCGTGAAGACCAGTTCGGCGTAGGCGAGCTCCCACACGAGCGACGGCGGGAGGCGCGTCGCGGGACCGAGCACCAGCACCAGATCCGGTTCGCAATCGGCCGGCTCGTACAGCACGTTCGCGACGGAGGCTTCGTTCACCTGGTCCTCTCCGATCGCGCGCATCGCGGCGGCGAACCGCTCGCGTCCATCCGCGGCCGGATCGACGATCACCGTGCACGAACCGACCACCTCGGCGCTGACGGCGACTGGCTCTGCGTCAGGCGCAGGATCGAGACGGCCCGCCAGCCCGGCGACTCCCTCGCCGGAGTACGGCCGGAGCGTCAACCACTCCACGCCAAGATCCGCCGCGACCGTTCCGAGATCGCGTCGCCGCGTCGCCCACGCCGACCGACCGAGCGCCTCCCAATCCTCCGTCGAGCCACCTACGACGAGCACATGGGCGGGCCCCATCTGGTCTCGGCCGGCCGGGCCGGCATCGGCCATCGCTGACACACCCGACGTCACCGACACATTGTCGCACGACCCCATCGCTAACGTGGTCCTCCCGTGGCGAACTCCCCGACATCCCGCGAGCAGCCCCGCCCCGAACGGCCACTGCACGTCGCCTGCATCATGGACGGCAACGGCCGCTGGGCCGAGCAGCGCGCCCTGCCGAGAACAGCGGGACATACCGCCGGTGAGGAGAACCTCGCCGAGGTTGTGCGCGCCTGCGTCGCCCGCGGAGTCGGATGGCTCACCGTGTTCGGCTTCTCGACCGAGAACTGGGTTCGGCCGCGGGCCGAGGTGCGTCACATCCTCGGCCTCCACGAGCGGCTTTTCGGGCGACTCGAGGAGCTCAACGAGAACAATGTTCGGGTGCGCTGGATCGGACGACCCTTCGACGGTCCCGAGGCCCGCACGCCGAAGTACGTGCAGCGCGCGATCCGCCGAGCGATCAACGACACCTCGTCGAACACGGGCATGACGCTCACCGTCGCCTTCGACTACGGCGGTCGTGCCGAGCTCATGTCCGCAGTCCGCGCATTGAGAGCCGACACCGGCACCGTCGATGCTGATCGCCTCGCCGCTCACCTCTACGACCCAGAACTTCCCGACGTCGATGTGCTCGTGCGCACGAGCGGCGAGATGCGCGTATCGAACTTCCTCCTCTGGCAGTCCGCCGGGGCCGCCATCCACTTCACGGACGCCGCCTGGCCCGACTTCGACGCCGAGGACCTCGACCGCGCACTGGACCTCGTTCGTTGAGCGAGAGCCCGCTCGGCGTCGGCGAGCTCCTCGACATCGCGACCTCGGCGCTACCAGCCGCTGAACGACGACCGGGCCAGAGGGAGATGGCCGACGCGGTCGACCGAGCCATCGCCGACGGACGTCACCTCGTGGTTCAGGCCGGGACCGGCACCGGCAAGACGCTCGCCTATCTCGTCCCCGCCCTGCGCGCTGGTCGCACCGTCGTCGTCGCCACCGCGACCAAGGCGCTACAGGATCAGCTCGCCACCAAGGACTTGCCCTTCCTCGCCGAGCATCTCCGCGAGCCACTCGGCCGCGACCTCGAATGGGCGGTCCTCAAGGGGCGCTCGAACTACCTCTGCCGCCAACGACTCGCCGAGATCTCCTCCGGCGATGATCAGTTAGCCCTCGAGGGCCTCGGCGATGGCCGCCGAGAGGAGATCGCGGCGCTCGCCAGTTGGGCCGAATCGAGCGAGACCGGTGACCAGGCCGAGCTCGACCGCCTCCCCGATCCAGCGGTGTGGCGGGCCGTGAGCGTCACCTCCGATGAGTGCCCGGGCGCGAGTCGATGTCCGCTCGGCTCTACCTGCTTCGCCGAGGTCGCCCGAGACCGCGCCTCCACCGCGGACGTGGTGGTCGTGAACACCCACCTCTACGGCTTGAACGTGGGTGCCGACGATGCGATCCTGCCCGAGCACGACATCGTCGTCTTCGACGAGGCCCACGTCCTCGAGGACGTGATGAGCGACACCGTCGGGGTCGACCTCTCCCCCAGCCGATTCTCCACCGTCGCCTCGACCGTGCGACGCATCATCGACGACCCCTCGCTCATCGCGTCGATCTCCGATGCCGGCATCGCCTTCGGGGAGATCATCGAGGGCCACCGTGGGGAACGACTCGAGATACCGCTCCCCGCCGATGTCACCGCCGCCCTCGTCACTGCCCGCGGCTCGCTCGAACGGGCCTCCGCGGTGGTGAACGCCATTGAGACCGACGTGGAGGACGCGCGTCAACGCCGCCTCCGCGCGCAGGTGATCCTCACCCGATCCACCGAGATGATCGACCGAACCCTGTCACCCTCGGCCGACACGGTCGCGTTCGTCTCCGGCGCTCCCGGTTCACCCTCCCTCGAGATCGCCCCCCTCGACGTCGGCCCGACCATGGAAGCCGGCGTCTGGTCACGTCGCACCGCGATTCTCACCTCAGCGACAGTGCCGCGTTCCCTACCCGAGCGAATCGGCCTGCCCGAACCCGAGGTGATCGACGTCGGCAGCCCGTTCGACTACGGCGAGAACTCCCTTCTCTACTGCGCCATGCACCTTCCCGCGCCGAACGACCCCGATTTCCGCGCGGCAACCCACGAGGAGCTCGCCGCCCTCATCACCGCGGCCGGCGGCCGAACCCTCGCCCTCTTCACCAGCTGGGCCGCCATGGACGAGGCGGCCTCCGCCCTCACCGGACGGGTCCCACACACCATCCTCACCCAGCGCGATCTCCCGAAGCCGGCGCTCGTCGCCGCCTTCGCCGAGGACGAGTCCACCTGCCTGTTCGCGACCGCCGGTCTCTTCCAAGGGGTCGACGTTCCCGGCCGCACCCTCTCGCTCGTGGTGATCGACCGGATCCCCTTCCCTCGACCGGACGATCCCCTGCTCTCGGCTCGACGCGACCGGCTCGGCCGCGCAGCCTTCGGCCAAATCGACCTGCCTCGCGCGGCCACCATGCTCGCCCAGGCCAGCGGGCGCCTCATCCGCAACGATGCCGACCGAGGAGTCGTCGCGGTGCTCGACCGCCGACTCGGCACCGCCGGATACCGCTGGGATCTCATCTCGGCCCTCCCACCCATGCGACGAACCCGGGACCGCGCGGAGGCGGAGCGGTTCCTGCGGACGATCACCGACTGACCGACGGTCGATCGACCCGTCTACCGTGCCTACATGGCGAACGACGCGGAGCTGGTCCGTATCGACATCGGCCGCGGGATCGCGACCATCACGCTCGACTCCCAGCACAACCGCAACGCCCTCTCACGACAACTGCTCACCGAACTCCATCAGGCGCTCGATCAGGCCGAGGACGCCGAGGCGAGAGCAATCGTGCTCACCCACGCCGGGCCGGCATTCTGCTCAGGGGCCGATCTCCGCGAGCGGTCATCGGGTCCACCCGATTCCGGTCCGATGGTCGCCGCCCTCGAGCGACTCATGGACACCGAGCGGCCGACGATCGCCGCTGTCAACGGAGCGGTCCGGGCCGGCGGGATCGGCCTCATGGCCTCCTGCGACCTCGTGGTGGTCGACGAGTCGGTCGACTTCGCCCTCACCGAGGTGCGCATCGGCGTCGCGCCGGCGATCATCGCCGTGCCGATACTGCGCCGGGTCGCACCGGGCCGCATCGCCGCCGCGATGCTCACCGGTGAACGGTTCGACGCCCGCCGGGCCCTCGAGATCGGTCTCATCACCCATGTGACCTCAGACGTCGTGGAGACGGTCGACGAGATCTGCTCCGGCGTCCTCCATGGAGCGCCGAGCGCCATCGCCGAGACCAAACGCCTCCTCGCGACGGTTCCCGGCATGGAACGCGCCGCGGCCCTGTCGGAGATGCGCGCGCTCAGCGAGCGGCTCTTCTCCTCAGATGATGCCGCCGAAGGTATGGCGGCGTTCTCTGAGCGACGTCCGCCCCGCTGGTCCCCCGAGGCGACCTGACGCTCAGCCCATGAGCCGATAGCCGAGGCCGCGAACCGTCACGATCAGTCGGGGATCGTCGGGGGTGTCCTCCACCTTCAGCCTCAAGCGTCGAACATGGGCGTCAACGAGCCTCGAATCGCCCAGGTACTCATACCCCCAAACCCGCTCGAGCAGTTGGTCCCGGCTGAGGACCGCGCCGACGTGATCGGCGAACTCGCACAGAAGGCGGTACTCGGTGCGGGTCACGGCGATCTCCACGTCGTTCCTCGCGACCACCTGACGCTCGCGATCGAGGGTCACATTTCCGAACCGCTCCACTCCGGAGCGCCCGGACTCCTCCGGGGCTGGTGAGAGCTTCGCTCGCCGCAGGAGCGCCCTGATCCTCGCCGCGAGTTCCTTCGGCACGACCGGCTTGGTCACATAGTCGTCGGCACCCGCCTCGAGCCCCGCGACCAGGTCCTGGGTCTCGGTCTGCGCCGTGATGATGATGATCGGCACCGTCGAGGTCGCGCGCAGGGCACGGCAGACCTCGAAACCCGAGAGGTCGGGCAGACGCAGGTCGAGGAGCACAAGATCGGGGTGATGCTGCCCGAACTGGACGAGACCCGAGGCTCCGTCGGCCGCCTCATGCACCTCATACCCTTCATCCTCAAGGGCGAGGCGCAGGGCGAGGCGGATCGCGTCGTCGTCCTCCACGAAGAGCAGCGAATCCACCTGAGAAGTGTGCCACGCGACCCGGGCTGGCCGGCGGTCGCGATTTGTTACACAAATCGCACACAACGGGCACCACGGCGTCACATGGCGGGAGCACCATGACAACTGTTCACGCTGCCCCGGTGAGGTACCTCCCTCCCCCTGGTGCCTCACCGGCAGCGGCGGAATCCCGGCCCCTCCTCCGAGCAGCGCCGATCCCGCGTCCACCAGCATCCGCGCCGTGAGCAACACTGTCCCGATGGCCCTTCTGCGATCCCCGCGCCTCAGCACACGGGTCGCGCTGTTCTTCGGGCTCATCGGACTCCTCGCCGGACTCGGCTTGACAACGGCCACCTACTCCATCGCCCGAGACTCCCTGCTCGACCAGCGGGTCTCAGCCGCCCGATCCTCCGCCTTCGACAACGCCCTCGCGGTCAAGAACGCGTTCGACCAGGCCCTCCTGCCCAACGGCGACCTCGACTCCAAGGTCATCTCCGACTCGTTCCTCACCCTTGACGTCGAGCCGGGCGGCTTCAGCATGCTCACGCGCCCCTACATCCCGCTCTACCTCCAGTACCCGGCTTCCGCCTTCCCGACCGACCTCCTCGATTCCGTCGAGCGCACCCAATCCGGCCAGCAGCAGTTCGTCCACGACGGCGAGCCCTACCTCGGCATCGGGGTGCATATCGCCGCCTACGACACCTCATACGTGGAGGCCTTCCCCCTCGGATCGACCGAGCGGACACTTCGCATCATCGTGACGGCCCTCCTCATCGGATCCGCCCTTGCGGCCCTCTTCGCCACCTTCTTCGGCTTCACGACGAGCCGTGGGCTTCTCAAGCCCCTGACCCGGGTAGCCGACGCCGCTGGCGACATCGCCCAGGGAGCTCTCGACGCTCGCCTCGAGAACTCCGACGACCCCGAACTCGACCGACTCGTTCGCTCCTTCAACGACATGGCCGACGCCGTCCAGGCGAGGATCGAACGCGAGGCCCGTTTCGCCTCCGACGTCAGCCACGAACTGCGCTCACCCATCACCGCCATGACTGCCGCCGTCGAGGTGCTCGCCGCCCGCCGCGATGAACTCGGTGACCGCTCCCGACAGGCGCTCGACCTTCTCGTCGAACAGGTGCGCCGATTCGACTCGATGGTCATCGACCTCCTCGAGCTCTCCCGCCTCGACGCAGGAGCCGTCGACGGCCACGCCGAGGAACTCGACCTCGTCGAATGGGCCCAGCGCGTCGCCTCCCGATCCGCGACGCCCAATGTGCCGATCGAAGTTGAACGGGGAGCTCCCCGGCGCGCAGTGGTCGACAAGGTCCGCCTTGAGCGCATCCTCGGCAACCTCCTCGAGAACGCCGCACACCACGCCGGCGGAGCGACTCGAGTCTCGATCGAACCAGGCGACCGAGTCGGGACGTTGCTCCTCGCCGTCGAAGACGACGGACCGGGAGTGGCGGCGAGTGAGCGCGAGCGAATCTTCGAGCGCTTCGCCCGGGGCAGCGCCGCCCGGCACCGTGTGGGCACCGGACTCGGGCTCGCCCTCGTCGCTGAGCACGCCGCCGCCATGGGTGGCGAGGCCTGGGTGGACGATCGCCCCTACCGCGGATCACGATTCGTCGTCCGGCTCCCCCGCGACCGATCGGAGCTCGCGCCGTGACGCCGACGATCCGCCACACCCGTGGGCTACTCGCCGTCGCCGGCCTGCTCGTCGGTTGCGGACTGCCTATCGACGAGCGCGTCCAGACCTTCGACGAGGTTCCCTTCGATCTCGCCACCCCGACCACGACCTCGACAACCACGACGACCACCGAACCGCCGACACCCGTCGGTGAGCCCGATGAGCCGCCACCGGTCGAGCAGACGACCACGACCATCGTGCGCACCACCGTGGTGGAGTTGTTCTACGTCCTCGGTGCCCGGGGGGACCTCCAGCAGATCACCTCATCGCTCCCGACGCCGGTGTCCGACGCCGTCCTCATCGACCAACTCGAGAACGCGCCCTCGGGCACCGGAACCCCGCTACGCACCGCGGTCGCGAGGAACCTCATCAACGGCTACACCGTCGATCGGGGACTCGCGGTGGTCGACCTCAATCGCGGAGTGCTGTCGCGGACCAACAGCTCCGAGCAGCGACGCGCGATCGCGCAGATCGCGCTGACCCTCACCCTGTTCACCACCCCCGACGGCGGTATTGGACAGGTGTCGTTCACGGTGGAGGGTGAGGCGATCAGCGTCTTCGTACCCGCGCGCGGCGCCAACAGCGCACCCGGGGAACCCCTCGCCCACTCCGACTTCACCTCGCTCGTCTCGGGTGCGCCGCCGACCACCACCACACCGTCGACCTCGACGACCTCGACGACGATCCCGACCTCGTCGACCACGGTTCCATCGTCCACGACGACCCCGTCACCCTCGACGACCACCACGCCCGAGGATTCGCCCGAACAGTGACCGTCCCGGCCGTCAGGGCTCAGTAGCCGAGCCGCTCGACCCGATCGGGACGTCGCTGCCAGTCACGGTCCACCTTCACCCGGAGCTCGAGATGCGCTCCGGGCGGCATTTGCTCGCGCACGCGCTGACCGACCTCTTTCAGCACCGAACCTCCCCGGCCGATGACCATGCCCTTCTGGCTCTCCCGCTCGACCACGATCTCGCAACGAACCCTCGGCCACTCCCACTCGGTCACCCTCGTCGCGATCGAATAGGGCAGTTCATCCCGCACCACGGCGAGGAGTTGCTCACGCACCAGTTCGGCGACCCAGAGTTCGTCGTCGGGCACGTCGGTGCCCTCCGGATAGAGGGCCGGTCCCGGCGGGAGACGGCTGAGGAGATGCCCGACGAACGTGTCCAGGCCCTCTCCCGTGCGAGCGGACACGGGGAAGTACGCCTCCGCCCCGAGATCGGAAGCCGCCGACAACGCGGCGAGCACCTCCTCTGGGCGGGCCCGGTCGCACTTGTTCACCACCACAACCGTCGACGGAAGGTGCAACCGATCGGCGACCCAACGGTCGCCCCGCCCAAACGGAACCGTCGCGTCGACCACCAGGCATTGGACGTCGACATCCCCAGCGCTCTCCAGCGCGGTCGAGTTGACCCGCTCGCCGAGCGCGCTCACCGGCTTATGCAGCCCGGGAGTGTCGACGAACACCAATTGAGCCCCCGGTGAATTCGCGACGCCGACCACCCGGTGACGGGTGGTCTGGGGCTTGTCCGAGACGATGCTCACCTTGCGGCCACAGACCGCGTTCACGATCGAGGACTTGCCGACATTCGGTCGGCCGACGAGCGCCACCAGCCCACAGCGGTGCTCGGTCATCGCGTCGGCCACAGATCATTCGTACCAGAGCGCGCCCACCCAACGCGGGCCTCCGCCGAGTGCAGGGCCGCACGCCGCCCCTGACATGATGGAGCGATGAGCACACGGACGATCAACGGAGTCGACGAGATGAAGGCCCTCGTCGGGGAGCACCTCGGCTACAGCCCCTACGTCGAAATCACTCAAGAGCAGGTGAACCTCTTCGCGGACGCGACCGGAGACCACCAGTGGATCCACATCGACGTCGAGCGAGCCAAGGCCGGACCCTTCGGCGGACCGATCGCCCACGGCTACCTCACCCTCAGCCTCGGGCCAAGCCTGTACGCCCAAATCGCTCAGTTCACCGGCTTCGCAATGGGCGTGAACTACGGCACCAACAAGGTGCGATTCCCGAGCCCCGTTCCGGTGGGCGCGCGGCTCCGACTCGGCGCCCGACTGCTCAGCGTCGACGACATCGCCGGAGGGGTGCAGGCGACCGTCGAGTTCACCTTCGAGGTCGAGAACGCGGCCAAGCCGAGCTGCGTCGCCGAGGTCGTGTTCCGCAACTACGTCTGATCGGCAGCGGCGATGGAGCCCGGTTCGGTCGCGATCGCCGAGATCCTCCGAGCGATCGCTCGTGACCGACCGAGTGCCGAGCACTCCGTCGCCGGTGATCGCCGCCTGACCTGGGCCGAGGCGGACGATCGGTCGGATCGGCTCGCCGGCGTCCTCGCGGGGGCCGGACTCGGTTGCTTCGAGGAACGACCAGCGTTAGCCCGACACCGGTCCGGCCAGCATCACCTCGGGATCCTCACCCATAACCGGCTCGAGTACCTCGAGTCGATGATCGGCTCCTGGAAGGCCCGGGTCGCCCCGTTCAACATCAATTACCGATATGGCCCGAACGAGCTCGAGCACCTGCTCACGCTTGCCTCCGCATCCGCGCTCATCGTGCAGGGCTGCCTCGCAGACCGCGTCGCCGGACTCATCGACCGTCTGCCCGATCTCCGGATCGTGCTTCAGATCGACGACGGCTCCGGGGCCGCTCTGATCCCCGGGGCGCTCGACTACGAGGAGGCGATCGCGGCGTCGACGGGAGCCCCGACCGACCGAATCCCGTCCCCCGACGACCTCTACCTGCTTTTCACCGGAGGGACCACCGGTCTCCCGAAAGGGGTCATGTGGCGCAATGGTGACGCCGTCACCGAGTGTTTCAACGGATCGAGGAAGGCCCGCGACCTCAGCGACTTCGTCGCCGCGGCCGACACCGGACTTCGAAGCCTCCCAGCGGCCCCGTTTATGCACGGCGCCGGGCACTGGTCGGCGATCCGGGCGCTGCTCGGTGGAGGAACCGTGATCGTGCCTCGCCATGACGGTCGCCTTGACCCTGACGCTGTCTGGTCGACCGTTGATCGCGAGCAAGTGAACCTCATGCTCATCGTCGGCGACGCGTTCGCTCGCCCGCTCATCGACGCGTTCGACGACGGCGACTACGACGGATCAAGCCTCAACGTTCTCGTCACCGGCGGTGCTGCCCTCTCACCCGGCGTCGCGCGCCGCCTGCTCGACCGCCTGCCGACCCTGATGATCGTCGACGGATTCGGCTCCTCCGAGGCCGGCGGCCAGATGACTCGGGTGACCACATCGGGGAATCCCGACACGCCCGGTTTCAAGGTGAACGACCGCACCTTCGTGCTCTCCGAGGACCGGTCGCACCTGCTCGCCCCCGGCGACCCAGAGGCCGGCTGGCTCGCCCGCTCCGGCCGGCTACCGCTCGGCTACCTCAACGATCAAGAGGCGACCGACCTCACGTACCCGACGATCGCCGGTGAGCGCCTCGTAGTGCCGGGCGACCGGGCGCGCGTGCTCGCCGATGGCACCGTGCACCTGCTCGGTCGCGAGTCGGGCTGCATCAACACCGGGGGCGAGAAGGTCTTCGCCCAGGAGGTGGAACTCGCTGTCGTCGGACTGCCCGGCATCGCCGACTGCCTCGTCGTCGGCACCCCCGATGAGCGCTGGGGACGCGTCGTCACCGCGATCGTCGAGCCGTTGCCGGACGAGACGATCGACCTCGACCTGCTCCGGAGCGGCCTTGACGGCGTGATCGCCGATTACAAGATTCCGCGACGACTCATCGTCGTCGAACGCGTCGAGCGCGGTCCGAACGGCAAAGCCGACTATCGGTGGGCTGAGGAGTTAGCGGGAGCCGGTTAACCGATCAGATCGGCAGTGCGCCCGTCGCTGCTCGAGTCGTACCTGAGTCGTTGTAGGCGGCGATCGTGCGCTGAGCGATCCGCATCTGATGGATCTCGTCGGCTCCATCGGCGAACCGCGCCCACCGGGCCTGCTGGAGCATGTGGGCGAGTGGCGTATCGGTGGAGTAGCCGAGCGCGCCGTGCACCTGAATGGCCCGGTCGATGATCCTCCACAGGCTGTTCGCGACGAAGTGCTTCGCCATCGACACCACCGCCGTGAAATCCATCTGATGCTCGATCTGGTAGGCGGCGTGCAAGACCATCAACTTGCACTGATAGAGCTCGACCGCCGAGTCCGAGATGAGCCACTGGATCCCCTGCTTCTCGGCGAGGAGCGAACCATGGGAGTACCGCTCCATCGCTCGGGCCACCATCATGTCGAGCGCCGTCTCCGCTTGGCCGATCCAGCGCATGCAGTGCGCCAGCCGAGCCGGACCGAGTCGGTACTGACCGAGCAGGTGGCCCTGACCGGGTCCACCGAGCATGTTCGCATTGGGCACCCGAAGGTCCTCGATCAGGATCTCGCAGTGGTTGTGCGACCCGGACATCGTCTGCACATCGCGCACCACATTCCAGCCCTCGCTGGGTAGATCGACGATGAAGCACGAGTTGGCCGCCTGAGGGATCTCGGGATCCTCCTCAGTGCGGGCGACTAGAAGCGCGAAGCCCGCACCCCGGGCGCCCGAGATGAACCACTTGTGGCCGTTGATCACCCATTCATCCCCGTCGCGGTAGGCGGTTGTGCGGATGAGGGTCGGGTCACTGCCGGCCACCTCGGGCTCGGTCATCGCGAAACATGAGCGCACCGTCCCCTCGCACAGGGGACGGAGGTACCGCTCGTGCTGCTCAGGGGTTCCCCAGTGCAGCAATGTGTGTTGGTTGCCCTCATCAGGGGCCTGAGCGTTCAGGACGAACGGGCCGATCGAGACCTTCGCCGCCTCGGCCGACACCGCCGCCATGGCGGTCGGTCCGAGCCCCATTCCTCCCCACTCCTCGGGCATGTGGGGAAGCCAGAGCCCGCGTTCCTCTCGCGCCTCTCGACGCAGGCGCACGATGCAGCCCACCACCTCGGAACGCGTCGACTGGTCGATCGCCTCCCACTCCGGCCGGACACGCTCGTCCATGAAGGCCCGCACGCGTAAACGAATCTCGTCGACCTCGGGCGGCAAGGAGAAATCGATCATGGCCCATTGTCGTCGCTAAGGGGTGGGCGCTGCGAACTGGGTCGGCGTAGCCTGCCGACGTGTCGAAGTCGCGCCGACCATCAGACGGATCGGCCCTCTGGGACCGCGACACGCTCCCCGAGGGGGCCGAGAAACAGCGCGCCGTGCGTGAGATGTTCGACGCGATCGCGCCCCGGTACGACCTGGTCAATCGAATCATGACCTTCCGACTCGATGTGCGTTGGCGTCGCCGAGCCGTGCGCGATCTCGCCCTCCCCGCCGGAGCCACCGTGCTCGACCTCGCGTCGGGCACCGGCGATCTATGCATCGATCTCGCCGAGGCCGGACTCCGACCGATCTCGATGGACCTCAGCTACGGAATGCTCGCCGCCGACCGGTCCGGCTCGCCCCGCGCGCAAGCCGACATCTTGCGCCTTCCCGTCGACACCGCCTCCGTCGACGGTCTCACCTGCGGATTCGCGTTGCGCAATCTCGTCGACCTCGGGGAGTTCTTCGCCGAGGCGGCTCGCGTGGTTCGACCCGGCGGTCGGATCGCCCTCCTCGATGTCGGCGTTCCGCACAATCCGCTCGTGCGTTTCGGTAACTCGATCTACTTCGGGCGGATCGTCCCGCTTATCGGTCGCCTGCTGTCTGACGGGGCCGCCTACCGATACCTCCCCCGCAGTGTCGCCTACCTGCCCCCTCGTGAGGAGCTCGTCTCCATGTTGCGCGACCGCGGCTTCTCCGACGCCATCCATCATCAACTGAGTGGCGGATTGACCCAGTTGATGACCGCCACACGGGACTGACCGTGGACCCGCTCCACTCCGTCACCTTCGACCTCGCGAACGGCGAGGCAGTCGCCGCCTCACTGGTCGATATCGCTGGGGCGGACGGCTACCTCTTCGTACGAGATGGGCGTGGTTTCGCCGCCTGGGGCGAGGCCGTCCATGTCGACATCGACACTGCCGTCGAGCAGCTCGCCGCCATTCCCCACGATGACCGGAGCTCGGGATGCTCCGGACCGTTGGCATTCGGAGCCGTTCCCTTCGCGCCCGGGGCCGCCGCCACCCTCACCGTCCCCGAGGTCATCGTGCGCGACGACGGAAGCGGTCGCCGCACGGTGACGGTCACCGGCACCAACGCGGTGAACGCCATACCGGAGATCCCGGTGCGTCGTCCGCCGACACCGAGAGCGGCCTCGTTCGAGGTTGCTCCGGACGGCTCCGTCGATCGGTATCTCACGGCGGTCGAACAGGCCGCCGAGGCGGTGCGAGCCGGACGCTTGGCCAAAGCCGTCATCGCTCGTCCGGTCAGGGTGCGGAGCGACTCAGAGATTCCGGTGCACTCCGTGCTCCGTCGACTCGAGACGATGTTCGCCTCGACGTACCGATTCTCCTTCGACGGTCTCGTGGGCGCCTCACCCGAGTTGCTCGTCGAGGTCGACGGGACGATCGTTCGAGCGAACCCGCTCGCGGGCACCACCCGCACCACCGGCGACCCGGATCGGGATGCCGCCCTCGCCGAGGCGCTCCTGCGCAGCGAGAAGAACCAGATCGAGCATCGAGCGGCGATCGAGATGGTGCGCGACACCCTGCTGCCCCACTGCTCCTACCTCGACTGGACTCCTGAGCCCTCGATCGTCAAGGTCGCCAACGTGCAACACCTCGGCTCGCTCGCCGAAGGACACCTGTCGACACCGCACGCGACGGTCGTCGAGCTCGTCCGGGCGCTCCAGCCGACCCCGGCCGTCGGCGGACATCCGCGAGATGTCGCCCTCGAGCTCATCGCCGAACTCGAGGGATTCGAACGGGGTCGCTACGGGGGCGCGATCGGCTGGGTCGATGCTCACGGCGATGGCACGTGGGCGGTCACCCTGCGATGCGCCGAATTCTCCGACGACCGACGTGAAGCGCGTCTGGTCGCCGGCGGAGGAATCGTCGCTGACAGCGTCGCCCATGACGAACTCGCCGAGACACAGGCGAAACTTCAGGCGATGTTGAGCGCGATCGTCCGCGCCTGACCTCAGGGAACGAGCGCGTCGACGGCCGCGGTGGCCGCCTCATGCAGGTGGCGGTGCACGTCGACATTCAGCCGGCGATCCGACGGCACCCTGATCACCCTCGGCCCCGGCTGCGCCAACGCCTCGACCAGAGCATCGACGGTGTCGACCTCGTCGAAGGCCGCACCGAACGCGCGAGCGAGCGAAGCGATATCGGCACCATGCGGGGTGCCGAAGAGCTGCTCGAAGGTCGACCCTCCCGGA
>RFQQ01000021.1 GCA_009924875.1 Actinomycetota bacterium
GGATCCCGCTCGGGTTCGGGGGGTGAATCGCCCACCACGAACCAGCGCATGGAACTCATGGCCGTGCTTGACGCGGTCCGCTCACTCTCGGAGGAGCCCGGCGACCTTCACGTGGTGAGCGACTCGACCTACGTCGTGAACTGCTTCCGCGACGGCTGGTGGATTCGCTGGCGACGCAATGGCTGGCGGAACTCTCAGCGGCAGCCGGTGGCCAACGTCGATCTCTGGGAACCCTTGGTCGAGTTGGTGGAGCGCCTCGGCGTGACCTTTGAGTGGGTCAAGGGCCACAGCGGCGACCCGATGAACGACCGGGTCGACGCCCTCGCGGTGGCCGCCGTGCCGCGATCCTGACGATCCCGGATTCCATGCGCACGGGCGTGCCTGACGCCGTCGTCGGGGTGACGCCAAAATCGAACACCCGTTCACTACGGTTCGAGATCATGTCGAGCCTTCGGCGCGCCCCCCGACGACCGATCGCCGCCATCGCCACTCTGGCGGTCGCGGCGTCCTCGGTGGTCGCCCTCGGGTCGACGCCCGCTGCGGCGAATCCGAACTCGACCTCCGATGTGATCGCCTATCTCGTCGAGGGAACCGGTGACGGACACGGCCGCGGCATGAGCCAATGGGGGGCCTACGGCTGGGCGGTCGATGAAGGGTGGTCGTGGGAGCGCATCCTCGATCACTACTACGCCGGTACCGAGCTCGGCGCGGTCGACACAGCACGTCGAATCACGGTTCGTCTCACCGAATGGGACGGTTCGTCGGTGTTCGGGGTCGTGTCGACATCGTCCTCAGCCCGCTGGAGTTCCCCAGCCCACTCGGCATCGAACGCCCACTCGGCCATCCGAATCGTCGAGGCCGCTCCGAACTCCTTCACGATCTCGGTGGCCTCCGCCCCGCAGTGCATCGGAGCGTCCACCCTGACCGTGCCCGATGGTCCGGTATCGGTCGGCTCCACCGCGGAAGATGAGGTCGAGCGGATCCAAACCTTCCTCACCGCGGTCGGATTCGACCCGCGGGGAATCGACGGCGACTTCGGACCGCTCACGGAGTCGGCGGTTCGGGCTTTCCAGATCGCGAACGGTCTTCCCACTGACGGGGTCTGGGATATCGACGACGCGACAGCGGCTCGGGTGATCATCGGCAATTCGACCTCCGATGAGGGCTGGACCGAGGTCGCCTCCGGCGTGCCCGGTCCGGTCGTGGTGAGCACCGATGTCAACGAGTCCTCGGCCTCGGTTGGCGATGTGCTTGGCCTGTGCGAGGCGAGCGGCCGGGTCGTCCACTACCGAGGCGCGCTTCGCTTCCTTCACAACGATGTTGGCAACCGAGTCGTCAACGACGTCGGAGTCGAGAACTACCTCCGAGGCGTCGTGCCGCGCGAGGTTTCGCCGTCCTGGGGGGATCGCGGCGACGGCCGAGGCATGAACGCCCTGCGCGCTCAGGCGGTCGCGGCCCGAGGGTACGGGCTCGAGCAATCTCGGTACGTCTACGCCCAGACCTGCGACACGATGGCCTGTCAGGTGTACGGGGGTGCCGCGACCCGGGCCAACATCGGAGCGGGAGCCCAATCGGTCGAGGCCGCGCAGACCGACCGGGCCATCGCTGACACGGCGGGACGCGTTCGGGTGTGGGCGGCTGGAAACCCGCACGGCATCGCACCGGGCACGATCGCATCGACGGAGTTCTCCGCCTCCAACGGACCCCAGACTGCCGGGGGAGCGTTCCCGAGCATCGCCGATCCGGCCGACGCCACCTCGTTGAACCCGAGTCACCGATGGACTCGAGTGATCTCGGTCGCGGCACTCCGCTCGGCGTACAGCGGCGCGGATCCTGGCCGTGTGACCACGGTGGTCGATCCTGCCTCCCCATATCAGGGCATCTACGCGAATCGAGTTCGGCTCGATGATGGCGAGCACGTCTCCGCGTGGTCGTTCCGGGGCCAGTTCGACCTCCCGTCACCTGGATTCACGCTCTCGCCGGTGACCCGAGGCGTCGCAGTCGACCAGTCGCTCTACTTCATCGGTGACTCCGTCGGAGCGAGTATCGCCACCGAATTGCCGGCGCTGTTGTCCGGTGTCTTCACCTCGTACACGCACGACGCCATCTCAAGTCGTCGAACCGCGGGTGGTTCCGTGGTACCCGACGGCGTCGGCGCTGCCGCGGCGGTTCCCGGCGGCACCGACATCGTGGTGGTGGAGCTCGGATACAACGACGATCCCGCCGCGCTCGCCGGACGAATCGACCAGGTCATGGCGACCCTCTCGGCCCGCGGGGTCGGCGTGGTGATCTGGACGACGATGTCCGAGCGACGCCAAGCAAACGGGGTCTCGCGGTACGCGCCGGCTAACGCAGCGCTTGAGAGCGCGCGGGGTCGCTGGTCCAACCTGATCGTGGTCGACTGGGCAGCGGCGAGCGATGACTCCGACGCCGACCGCTGGTACTCCGACGGCGTCCACCTCACCTCCACCGGTCAAGCCGAGTTCGCGGTCTGGCTCCGCTCGCGAATCCTTGAGGTCACCGACCCGGCCTACATCGCGGTCGGCGAGCTCGAGCAGATGGTTCCGGTCACGCCCGCCCGACTGCTCGACACGCGCACCGGCGCCGGAGTTCGGTCGGTGGGCAAGGTCACGAACGGCACCATCGAGGTGCAGGTGCTCGGTGAGGGCGGTGTCCCAGGCACCGCGGTCTCCGCGGTCGCGCTGAACGTGACGGCCGTCGAGGCCGCGACCGACCAGTCCGGCGGCTACCTCACGGTCTTCCCGTGCGGAACCCGACCGAATGCCAGCAATCTCAACTTCCGGTCGGGCCAGACAATCGCCAACTCGGTCATCGCGCCCGTCTCCGATCGCGGGACGGTCTGCTTCTACGTCCGCGGCGCGGCGCACCTTCTCGCCGACGTCTCGGCGTACTTCCCGAGTTCGACGGACTTCGTGGCCCTGAACCCGGGCCGAGTCCTCGATACGAGAACCGGTAACGGCGCGGCGGTCGGATCGGTCACCGACTCCACGATCGAAGTGCCGGTGCTCGGTCGCGCCGGACTCCCGGGATCGGGGGTCGCGGCGGTCGCGCTCAACCTGACGGTCGATCAAGCGCGGAGCGGACCGGGTGGCGGGTTCGTGACCGTCTTCCCATGTGGAACGCGACCAAATTCGAGCAACCTGAACTTCACCACAGGACAGACCATCGCGAACGCGGTCATCGCGCCGGTGTCCGCCTCGGGCACGGTCTGCGTGTACGTCTCGGGTGGCGCTCACCTGATTGCCGACGTGTCGGGCTACTTCCCGAACGGCGCGGATTACACACCGTTGTCCCCAGTTCGGGTGGTCGACACTCGCGCAACCGGTCGGGTCGGCGCGACCGATGGCAGTGGTGGGCCCCTCGAGGTTGACCTCAGCGGCCTGCCCGGGGTCGACACGTCGAGGATGCTCGCCGCGTCCTTGAACATCACCGTCGTCAACTCGCGCACCAGCTCCGCCGGCGGCTACGTCACCGTCTACCCGTGCCGTGTGCGGCCGAACGCCAGCAACGTCAACTTCGTGACGGGTCTCACCATCGCGAACGGTGTGATCGCTCCGGTTAGTCGCTTCGGCAAGGTCTGCATCTACGTCTACGGTGAGGCCGACCTCCTCGTGGACGTCAACGGCGTCGTCTCGTACTGACGACGCGCCCACCGGGCGGTCGGATCGATGATCGGCACGACCGGGCAGTGGCCTATGGTGCGCTCATGGACATCAACGGAGTCAGCGCAATCGTCACCGGTGGAGCCTCGGGAATCGGCGCCGCCGCCGCCCGGCAACTCGCCGCCAAGGGAGCCAAGGTGGTCGTCGCCGACCTCCAAGAGGAGGCAGGGCGCGCTGTCGCCGACGAGATCGGAGGCGCCTTCTGCCGTGTCGACGTCACCTCGACGGACGACATCGTCAACGCCGTCGAGATGGCCACCTCGATGGGACCCCTGCGTGTGCTCGTCAACTCCGCCGGAATCGGGTGGGCGCAGCGCACCGTCGGGAAGGACGGCTCCTACGACTCCGCCGCCAACCTCGATGCGTTCAAGAAGGTCATCGCCATCAACCTCGTCGGCACCTTCGACTGCATTCGCCTCGCGGCCACGGCGATGAGCCGCACCGAGCCGGACGAGTTCGGTGAGCGCGGAGCGATCGTCAACCTCGCGTCGGTCGCCGCCTTCGACGGACAGATCGGTCAGGCCTCCTACTCGGCATCGAAGGGCGGCGTTGTCGGTATGACTCTGCCGATCGCCCGCGATCTCGCAGCCGTCGGCGTTCGCGTCAACACGGTTGCTCCCGGCCTCATCGACACCCCGATCTATGGCGAGGGTGAGGCGAGCGAGGCGTTCAAGGACAACCTCAAGAAGGGCGTGCTCTTTCCTCAGCGCCTTGGCGCTCCCGACGAACTCGCCTCGATGGTGGTCGAATGCGTCACCAACAGCTACATGAACGCCGAGACCATCCGAGTCGACGGCGGCATCCGCATGCAGCCGAAGTAAGGATGCTCCGCGACCTCAGGTCGTGTAATCGGCGTTGATCCGCACGTAGCCGTCGGTCAGGTCGCAACCCCATACCGTGCCGGTCGCCTCTCCGGTCCCGAGGGTCACGTGGATCACGACCTCGTCCCCACGCAGATACTCCGATAGCCGGGCGAGGTCGTCGGGTCCCACCTGTCTCGGGTAGACCTCATCGGCTCCGAATCGGATGACGACCCGGTCCGGGTCGATGTCGGTTTCGTCGCTGCACTTGCCGATAGCCATTGCGACCCGACCCCAATTCGGATCGGCGCCGTGCACGGCGGTCTTCACGAGCGGGGAATTCACGATGCTCTTGGCGATTCGTCGCGCCTGGCGGACATCTCGGGCCCCGTCGACGGTGACCTCGATCAGTGTCTCGGCTCCCTCCCCGTCGGCTGCGATTTGGCGGGTCAGCGAGGTGCAGACGTCGAGAAGCGTCGCCCTCAGGTGATCCGCGTCGACGGATCCGGCTGCCCCCGAGGCGAGGACCACCGCGGTGTCGCTCGTGGAGGTGTCAGAGTCGACGCTCACACAATTGAACGTCTCATCGACCACCGAGGTGAACACGTGTCGGAGGGTCAGCGGATCGATCTCGGCGTCGGTGAGGATGACCGCGATCATCGTCGCCATGTCCGGTTCGATCATGCCGACACCCTTGGCGATACCAGCAACCGTGATCACCCGTCCGTCCGCAGTGGTGATCTCGCCGCGAGCCGTTTTCGGCACGGTGTCGGTCGTCATGATTCCCCGGGCGCAGTCATCGATCGATGTCGTGGTGGTTGGGGCCGCGAGCCCCGACATGCCCGTGCGAACTCGCTCCATCGGATAGCGGCGGCCGATGACACCCGTCGAGGCAATGAGCATTGCGCCGGCTTTGGCTCCGACGAGGTCGGCAGCCAGCGCGACCACCTCGCGGGCGTCGGCGAGGCCCTCCGGACCGTTCGCCACATTGGCGTTCTTGGAGATGACGACCATGCCGCGCGCTAGTCCGTCGGTCAGGTGATCCCTGCTGACGACGACACTCGGCCCTGCGAACAGGCTCTTGGTGAACACACCCGCCGCCGAGCACATCGAGTCGGCGGCGATCACGACCACGTCGTCACTGGCGTCTTTGATGCCGATGTTGGCCACCGTGGCCGAGAAGCCTCGGGGGAGTGATCCACCCACTCCGGTCTCAGCAGTCACCGCAGATCTCCATTTCCCGCCCGATCATCGAGGTGTTGGCGGATTTTGCCGAAGGACGATCCGATAGCCCTCAACTCCTCGCGGTCGAGAAGATCGATCATGTGGCGCCGAACGCTCTCCACATGATGCGGAGCCGTCCGCTCGAGGAGTCGACGTCCGCTCGGTGTCATCACCGCCAGCATGACCCGACCGTCGTCCTCTGACCTCATTCGTTCGACCAGTCCGCTCGCGATGAGACGATCGAGGCGCCGAGTGAGACCGCTCGGGGTGAGTTGCAGGCGACAGGCAAGGTCGGTCATCCGGAGACGGTCACCGTCGGACTCCGAGAGATAGACGAGCACCTGATAATCGCCCTGGGTGAGGCCGTGCTCGGCGAGGTCGAGTTCGAGGGCCCGGAACAGATCGGCGCCGGTCTCGATGAGTGACCTCCACGCGGTCATCTCCTCGTCGTCGAGCCAGCGGGTCACGTCCGGATCGTACCGATCGTGGTCGGAAGGCCGGTGAGATCAGGCCGCGAGGTCCGAGGCGACCGCCTCAGCGCACCGTCGCCCAGAGTGGAGCGCCCCCTGGATCGAACCGGTGTCCCGGTGGTCCCCGCACACGAAGATTCCGTCCTCGCGACGTACCGGTCGCCGCGGATGGAGCGGAGTCGACTGGTCAGGTTGGCCATGAGTTATTGAGTAAGTCGAGACGACCTCCCAGGAGTCGACGCGAGGTCCCCACCAGCCGCGCAACTGACTCCTGGTCGCCTCCACGGTCTCCGACGAGACCGTCACCCCGGGCAGCGCGGCCGCGACGAGGTGGCGTCCGGGCGGTGCGTACCGGGGCGCGACATTGGACATCACCGCGACGTTGAGCGCTGGCCCGTCGGCGTCCCCGGCGAGCACGATCAACCGTCGATCCACTGGCGCCTCGTCGGCAGCGAAGTACACGCAGCCGACCCGACGCGAGCCCACCTCGCGTCCGCCGATGAGTCGGTTGGCCTCGGGGCCCTCCGTCGCCACCACCACTCGAGACGCCTTGACCTCGCCTGAGTCGACGCGGACGGCCTCCTTGCTGACCGAACGGACCGGTGCTCCGAGGTGGATCATCCCCTCTGGAAGGCGCGAGGCGAGTTGGGCAGGAATTGCGCCCATACCAGCGGCTGGAACCGCCGCGTCGCCATCGAGCAGCATGCGCATGATCACGTCGAACATGCGAGAGCTCGTCGTCAAGGTCGGGTCGAGCTGGATCCCGCCGACGAGCGGTCGAAGGAAGGCCTCGATGAATCCCGCCGAGAATCCGAGGTCGTTGAGGTGATCGGCCGTCGGTCGATCCGAACCCATGAGCAAACGGGCCGGATGCGGTGACCGCAGGCGGAATCGGAGTCGAGCGAGAGCGATCAAGTCGGCCGGGGTGCCGATGCGTCGCACCGTTCCTGCCGCGACCGTCGAGACGAGGTCGCGCGGCGCCCGGAAGGGATCGGCGACCACCGTCGGACGTCCACCGCGCATCACGACCGCCCCCGGGTCGAAGGCCCGCAGGTCAAGCGCGTCGACGTCGAACTGTCGGTGCAGTTCTGGATAGGCCGTCAGCATCACCTGGAAGCCACGGTCGAGCAGAAAGCCGTCAACTTGATCGGTGCGAACTCGGCCACCGACGCCGTCGGATGCCTCGACGACGATCGCCTCGATACCGCTCCGGTGGAGTTCGACGGCGCAGGCCAGCCCGGCCAGTCCCGCACCGACCACGACGACGGGACGGGTCATCGACGGAGCAGTGAGGTGAACGCCTCGGAGAGCGTGCCGTGCTCGAAGGCGAATCCTGCATCGGTAAGGCGATTGGGCAGCACCCGCTGACCGGTGAACAGCAGGGCATCGGCGAGATCACGTCCGAGCAGCAGTCGCGGTCCGAAAGAGGGGATGGGGACGATGGCGGGTCGCGAGAGGGCGCTCGCGAGCGCCGTCGTGAACTCAGCATTGGTGACCGGCGAGGGAGCGGTGAGGTTGACCGGCCCGGAGATATCGGCCGTGAGCAGGAACACGATTGCTCCGACCTGATCGTCGATGGAGATCCAACTCTGCCACTGACGTCCGGAGCCCATCCGGCCGCCGAGCCCGAGGCGGAACAGTGGGAGCAGCTTCTTGAGCGCGCCTCCGGCAGGGGAGAGGACGATCCCGGTGCGCAGATGCGCCACGCGAACCCCAGCGTCCTCCGCGGCCGCTGTCGCGGCCTCCCAGTCACGACAGACGTCGGCGAGGAAGCCGGTGCCCGCGGCGGACCGCTCGGTCAACTCCTCGTCATCGGTCGCCCCGTAGATGCCGATCGCCGATCCACTGAGCAGCGTTCGTGGTCCACCACGGTTGACAACCTCGGCCATCGAACGGGCAATCAGCGAGGTTGAGAGTGTCCGGCTCTCCAAAATCTCGCGCCGGTAGGCGTTCGTCCAACGGCGATCGCCGATGCCGGCCCCGGCCAGATGGACGACCGCGTCGAGTCCGATGAGATTCTCGGGATCGAGTGAGCCGGAGCGCGGGTCGTAGTGAATCTCGCCCTCGCGGGCGGGGCGGCGGACCATCGGGACGACCGAATGGCCATCCGCGCGAAGCCGAGCCACGAGAGCGGAGCCGATCAGACCGGTGGAGCCTGAGACAGCGACGGTGAGGGGGGAGGACACGCCACCACGCTAGGAGGTCGCGGGGCCCCTGTGCGGAACCGTGTGAGCAGGTGCGATCAGCCGTTGATGAGTTCGCCGATCGAGGCGACCCCAAGTTCCTCGCGGGTGACGCGCCACGACCCGTCGGTGGAGATGAGGACTGCAGCAGGCTGGTAGGGAATTCCGAATCGCCCGTAGACCTCGCCTGGAGTGTCATCGATCTGAGGAAAGGTGAGGCCACCCTCATCGATGAAGTCGCGATAGGTCCGCTCGTCACCCGACCAGGCGACACCGATGATGTCGACCTCCTCGCCCCAAATGCTGTTCGCCTCCTCGACCGAGGGGGCTTCGCGCATGCAGGTCACTCAATACGGTGCCCAGAACCACAGCAGAACTGGCCGCGAGCCGCGCTCAGCCATATCGATGCGGCCACCGCCGACCAGGTCAGCTGACCAGGCGAGAGCATCGGGCGTCGCATCGTCGGACTCGACGTCGTCCACGCTCGGGGGTGAGTCCGACTCGGCTGTCGATGGCACCGAGCTCGTGGCCTCGGCATCGTCGGTGGATTCAGTACCGATCTCGATCGCTGACTCGGCGCGATCGGCGTCCGCGCCGCAGCCAACGCCGATCAGGAGGACAAGGGCGATGGCCAAGGGGGTGCCGGATGCCACGTCGGCACCGTACCGTCGCCCCCTAACCTCGGTCGCACCATGCGCACGAGAACTCTTCTCCTGCTCTCGCTCGGCTGTCTGGTCGCGATCTCGATCGCCGGCGTCGCATTCCTCGTTCGACTCGCCGTCGATGACGGTCCCGAACCCGCCGTTCCGATCGGAGTCGAGGCGACCATCGGCGATCTAGCGGTGACCGTGAGCGAGGCCAAGGAGAGCAATGGGGTACTCACCGTCGGTCTGTCCGTCGGGGGCGTCGATGACCCCGACGGGGGGTCATCGTTCCGGATGATCGCCTCGGGTCGACCGGCGACGCTCATCGATGACGGGTGCAGCCCCGTCGAGATCGAGGTGGCGTTCTGTGAGCTCGCCTTCGATGTGTCCGGCTCAGATGGTCGCTCGCGTGTCCTGTTCCTTGAGCGGGGCGAGGAACAGGGGAGATGGGTGCTCGTCATCGACTGATCGGCGGTACCGTGAAACCGATGTCTGAGAGTTTCGACCTCGTCGTGATCGGGGGCGGTCCCGGGGGTTACTCGGCCGCGCTGTACGCCGCATCCGCCGGCCTGAGCGTCGCCCTCGTCGAGGCTGACGCCCTCGGCGGAACCTGTTTGAACCGCGGGTGCATTCCGGCGAAGGCCTTCCTCGAGACGGCGGCTGTTCACCGACACGTCGCCCACGCCGCCGAATTCGGTGTGGAGGCGGGCTCACCCTCGGTGCGCTTCGAGGTCACTCAGGCGCGCAAGCGGAAGATCGTCGCCGGTCTCGTCGGAGGCATCGGAGCGATGTGCAAGGGCCGCAAGGTGGAGGTGCTCTCGGGCACTGGATCGCTCGGTCCAGACCGCACCGTGACGGTCGCCCATGCGGACGGCGCGACGAGCGTCGTTCGCGGCACCCACGTCATCCTCGCTGCGGGTTCAGTACCACGAACCATCCCGGGATTCGAACGCGGTGGTCCGATCATGACGAGCGACGAGGTGCTCGATCTCGAACACGTCCCGTCGCGAATCGCGGTGATCGGCGGAGGCGCCATCGGCTGTGAATTCGCGTCGACATTCGCCGACCTCGGTGCCTCGGTAACTCTCCTGGAGGGACTCCCGAAGATCCTGCCCGGTCTCGACGCCGACGTGGCACGCGTCGTCGTGAAGAGTTTCGAGCGCAAGGGCATCGATATCCGCACGGGGGTGTCGGTCACCGGTCATACCCCGAACGGATCGGGCGGCACCACGGTCCACCTCGGTGATGGCGCCTCGGTTGAGGTCGACGCCGTGATCGTGTCGATCGGTCGCCGCCCCTTCGCTGATGCTCTCGGTCTCGCTGGCACCTCGGTAGCGGTTGGCGAGCGTGGACACGTGGTCGTCGACGAGTACTGCCGTACTGGTGAGTCCGGGGTCTACGCCATCGGCGACCTGATCGACACCCCTCAGCTCGCGCACGTCGCCTATGCCGAGGCCGTCATGGTGGTGAAGCACCTCCTCGGCGAGTCGCCGCTGCCGGTTGACTACGGCCGAGTGCCGTGGGCGATCTACTGCCATCCAGAGGTCGCGTGGGCCGGTCCGGGCGAGGATGCCGCGAAAGCCGCGGGACTCGATGTCGTGGTCGGCAAACACCCGTTCAAGTTCAACAGCCGGGCTCAGATCCTCGGTGAGACCGAGGGCATGGTCAAGGTGATCGCGAAGCGTCGTGAGGACGGCTCAGCCGGGCAGGTTCTCGGCGTGCACATGGTCGGTCCGTGGGTGACCGAGCAGCTCTCGGGCGGCTACTTGGCCGTGAACTGGGAGGCCACCGTCGACGAGATCGCCGAATTCATCCAACCGCATCCCAGCCTGAGCGAGCTCTTCGGGGAGACGATGCTCTCCCTGACCGGACGCTCCTTCAACGGCTGAGGCTCAGGAACGAGACACCCAGAGAGGTTCGACATGGCAGACGTGACACTCCCGCAACTCGGCGAGACCGTGACCGAGGGAACGATCACCCAGTGGTTCAAGTCGGTCGGCGACACCGTCGCGGCCGACGAGCCGCTCTTCGAGGTGTCGACCGACAAGGTGGACACCGAGGTCCCGTCCCCGGTCGCGGGGGTGCTGAGTGAGATCCGTGTCGCCGAGGGTGGGACCGTGGAAGTCGGCGCCGTCGTCGCCGTGGTCGGCGACGGGGCGGCTGCCCCGACGGCGGCTCCTGAACCCGCAGCTGCTCCCGCTCCTGCGCCTGCGCCTGCTCCGGCCCCGGCGCCTGCTCCCGCTCCT
>RFQQ01000022.1 GCA_009924875.1 Actinomycetota bacterium
TTCCGTACCAACCCGCCAGTACGAAGGCGCCGAGCACGACCGGCGGCAGCACGTTGCCGGAGAGCACTCCTCCAGCGGTGCGCTTGTGAGGACGAGCAGCGGCGTCGGTCGGATCGTCGCTTTGGAGCGCGATCGCAGCGGAGTCGTCGGTTCGGGTATCGGTACTCATGAGTGTGAACCTCGGAGCGCGTGACTGATCTCGCCGCTGAGGCGAGCGAACTCGGGATCGAAGCGCAGTTCGGGGGATCTCGGATAGGGGAAGGGGATGTCGAACTCGGCGACGATGCGGCCGGGGCGGGCTGACATCACGAGCACACGGGTGGACATGAAGACGGCCTCGGAGATCGAGTGGGTGATGAACAGACCGGCGAAGCCCTCGGACTGGAAGAGCCGTTGCGTCTCCTCGTTGAGGTGTTCTCGGGTGATCTCGTCGACCGCGCCGAACGGCTCGTCGAAGAGGAACACTGGCGGCTTCAGGGTGAGTGTGCGCGCCAGCGAGGCGCGCATCTTCATTCCGCCGGAGAGCGATTTCGGGTAGTGGTTGGCGAATCCAGCTAGACCGACGGTGTCGATGGCCTCGAGGGCGAGGCGACGGCGCTCGTCCCGGTCGAATCCATGGAGCTCGGCGAGGAGCTCGACGTTTCCGAGCACGGTGCGCCAGGGGAGCAACGTCGCGTCCTGGAACACGTAGCCGAGCCGGTCCCGGTCAACCGAAACTTCGCCTGAGGTCGCTTCCAACAGGCCAGAGGCGATCTTGAGGAGCGTCGACTTTCCGCATCCGGACGGACCGACGATCGTGACGAACTCGCCCTTCGACACCGAGAACGAGGTATCGCGCACGGCCTCGGTGCCATCGGGGAAGACCATGCCGATGCCCCGGAACGCGAGCGACTCACCGATCGAGGCGCCCACCTGCTCGCTGGCGAGTTGGCTCATCGTGGAGTACTCGAGCGCTTGAGGCGACGGTCTGGCACGTCGCAGAACCTAGTCGCTTTGGACTGCCTCCGAGGAACGTCCATAGGAACCGAACGCCCTCGTATCACAGCGTTCACATTCGATCAGAGCGCCCAGGCGGGTCGCCACGTGCTCGCTCCGCGGAGTGGCTGCACGTGGGTCGTGAGGCTGGAGCCGTCGAGGCGGTGAACGAGGATGGCTCCGGGTTCCTCGGTGTACGCCGTTGGCCCGCCGTGGAGATCGAGTGACACCTGCGCGGCCGAGCTCGGTGCGGTGACAACAGGTAGTCCCGACCGGATGTGGACGGCGTGGCGATGAAGGTGCCCGGTGAGAACCGCTACCACTTCAGGATGACGGGCGAGCACGTCGAGCTCGCTCGCGCCGCCCTCGAGCCCGTAGTGATCCATGAAGTCGATGCCTGAGGTGAAGGGCGGGTGATGTTGAACGATGAGAGTCGGCTCCTCGGACCCGAGTTGCGCGTCAAGGGCGCGAAGCCGTTCGTCGGTGAGGAGGCCACTATGGAAGCCCTCGCGGACGGTGTCCACCACGATGATGCGCAGGTTCTTCTCGGGTCCGCCACCGATGTCGTATTCGAGCTCCCCATGGCGCGAGGTCAACGGTTCCACGGCGGTCTCGAGAGAGCTCGCGAGCGCCCGAACCGAGTCCCGGTCGTCGTGGTTGCCAGCGACGAGTAGCAGCGGTCTGGTCACCGCGCCGAGCAGATCCCGGAGGTTCGCGTATTGATCCGCTTCGCCGTCGTTGACCAGGTCGCCACTCATCACGATCAGGTCCGGCTCCAGCGACTCAGCCACCTGCACCGCCAGACGCAGGCCCTCAGCTGTGTCGACTCGACCCTCCATCAGCTGTCCCGGAGCGAAGATGTGGGGATCGCTGATCTGAACCATGATCACGCTCTGACACTAGGTTGCGCCCGTGGTCGTTGAGTTCCTCACCTTCAGAGTTCCTGTCGAGGCGCGAGACGAGTGGCTCGAGGTCGAGGCGAGGCACTGGACGTCGTTTCTCCAGACTCGACCCGGATTCCTTCGCAAGGAGGTCTGGGTCGACGTGGACGACCCAGAGTCGGTAACGGCGGCGATCTGGTGGCGTTCGATCGAGGAGTGGCACTCGATTCCCCAGGCCGACCTCGATGAGGTGATCGCGCAGATGGGCCCATTCGAGCGAACGGCTTCGCTCAGAACCTTCGATGTCGTGAGCCGGACGGACTGAGGCGACCGCGCCGCCGCTGTCAGCGACCGAAGTCGAACGCCGCGATCTCGGCCATGGCCTCGCAGATTGAGGCGACGGCGCCCTCAAACAACCGTCGTCCGAGCTCGGGATCGGCTCCGGTCGGATCACCGATGTAGCCGTCGGGATGGAAGTCGTTCGAGAGCCACCCGAACGAGACCGACCCACCGAAGCGCACGTGTCGGTTCTCAGCCAGCGCTTCGGGAACCCGTCGGGCGGCCTTCGAGAGGTCGACAAGGTCGGGCCGCAGATGCATGAATACGGAGGTTTCGTTGAGCCCTCCGTGGATGCCCATACCGAGTTCATCCTCGGTTGATGTGCCCCCGTAGGCAGGTGGCAGCGAGGGGTGCACGAGGAATGTTCTCAGCCCCGTGGCCAGGCGGATCTCGCGTAGCGCCGTGTTCAACAGGGTGGTGTTGCCCCCGTGGCCGTTGAGCAGCACGAGGCGCTCAGCACGGGTGGTGGCGACGGCTCGGCCGATATCGAGAAGGACGCCCATGAGCGTGTCAGCGGACAACCAAATCGTGCCGGCGGCCCACGCGTGTTCGTTCGACTTCGAGATCGAGAGGGTCGGCAACAACCAGAGGTCGAGTTCTTCGCCAACCGCGGTCACCACGGCCGACGCGACTTCCTCGGCGATGACGTGGTCCACCGACATCGGGAGGTGTGGACCGTGCTGCTCGACCGCGCCGATCGGCAAAACGATCGTTGAAGTCGTGGTGATCCGCTCATGGACCTGCGGACCGGACAGGTCGTCGAATCTTCTGCTCACGCCCCGACAGTAGCGAGCCCCCAACGGCCGGCGCCTACCATCGGCGCGTGGCGGATCGTCGGGTTATCAGCAACGGCTGGTCGAATGGTGTCGCCGTTGATCTTCTTGTCGAGGACGGTGTGGTGGTCGATGAGCACATCGACCCGACCTCAATCGACTGCCCGGTCGTGGACGTCGGCGGGCGCATGCTCCTTCCCGCCCTGGCGGAGCCGCACGCTCATCTCGACAAGGCCTTAACTGCCGAACTCGCTCCCAATCCCACCGGGGATCTCCGTGGTGCCATCGACGCGTGGATGGAGGCCGAGGCTGCTGGGCGGTTCGAACCGGTGGGTATGGCTGATCGAATCCGGGATGAGCTCCGCCGACTGCTCCTGAGCGGCACAACCGCGGTTCGCAGCCACCTCAACGTCGGAGGTGGAGTGGGAGTCGACCATCTCCGGGTGGCGCTCGATGTGGCAGACGAGTTCTCCGGATCGATGGACATCCAACTTGTGGCGATGATCACCATGCCGCTCACGGGTCCCGGAAGCGAGCAGAACGTCGCTGCTCTTCATGAGGCCGTCGAGGCGGGGGTACATCTCGTCGGAGGGTGTCCGCACCTCGAGCCGGATTCGGCGGGTGCGATCGCCGTGCTCGCGGCGGTGGCTGGGGAGGGGCGCCCGATCGACCTACACATCGACGAGACGCTTGATCCGTCGATGCTGACCATTATCGATCTCATCGCGGCCGCCCGCGAACGCCCTGACGTGAACTTCACCGCTAGCCACTGCGTCAGCCTCTCGGCGGTGCACGGTGACCTTCTGCTCCGGATCGCCGATGATCTTGCCGCATGCGCGATTGGAGTGGTCGCCCTTCCGCAGACCAACCTCTTCCTCCAGGGCCGAGAGTCAACGCGGCTCACGCCCCGCGGCATCGCGCCGGTGGGCACCTTGCGGGAACGAGGGGTCATGGTCGCAGCCGGGGGCGACAATGTTCAGGATCCGTTCAACCTGATGGGCCGGTCGGATCCCCTCGAGGCTGCGGCGCTGATGGTCATGGCAGCGCACGAATCGCCGACCGACGCGTTGAACCTCGTCTCGAATGGTGCGCGCGCGGTAATGGGCCTACCGGAGTGCGGGCCGACGGTCGGGGCAGTGGCCGACATCGTCGCAGTTCCCGCGCGCTCGGCCCGCGAGGCCGTGGCCGATGCTGGAGCCGACCGGATCGTGTTCCGGGCCGGTCGTGAGGTCGCTCGATCAACCGTGACCCGAACGACAGCCGTCGACGACTGAGGTCAGTTCCAGAGGTTCCGAGCGACCATCACATCTCGGAGCGCGCGGAGATCGTCGCTCATGATGCCGTCCACTCCGAGGTCGAGTAGGCGGGCGATCTCGACGGGATCGTCGATTGTCCACACGTGGACTTGGAGTCCCCGTCGGTGTGCTCGTCTCACAAAAGTGTCGGTCACCACGGGGACCGGTCCCTGGCGCACCGGAACCTGTGCGGCGAGGCCCGCCAGGGGCACGGGCGCTCCACTCACGAGGCTCGCGACGGCCGCCGGTCCGAGGCTGGTGCACAGTCGCGGACCGAGTTCACGTCGCAGACGCCGCAGCCGGAGATCGCTGAAACTGCCGATCGCCACGCGGTCGAGGCAGGCGTGTCGCCGGAGCGCCGCCACCAGCGGTGCCACCGCCTCATCGGATTTGCAATCGATGTTGAAACGAGCTTCGGGGTAACGCTCCAGCAGTTCATCGAGGGTGGGAATCGCGTGCTCGCCGGCGACTCGAGCGTCGCCGACCTCAGACCAGGGGAGGTTGGCGATGTCGCCCGGACGGCCGCAGGTGCGACTGAGGTCCGGGTCGTGGAAGGCCACCAGAACACCGTCGGAGGTGGCGTGAACATCGGTCTCTAGATAGGTGAATCCGAGGCCCACGGCGTCGTCAAAGGCCGCAATCGTGTTCTCGGGGAAGGCCCCCGTGCCGCCTCGGTGGGCAAACGCGATGGGACCCGACCACTCAAGGTAGGGATGACGAGCAGCGGGCCGCACCGCTCAGATGCTCCGCCCGGCGGCCGCCCAGTACTCGTCTTTCAGGAGACGCTTGTACAACTTTCCGGTCGGGTGTCGGGGCAGTTCGGCGCGGAAGTCGACGCTACGGGGGCACTTGACGTCGGCGAGGTGCTCCCGGCAGTAGGCGATGAGCTCGGCTTCGAGCGCGGCTCGCGTCTGATCGTCCCCGGGCATGCTGACCGGCTCGACGACGGCCTTGACCTGCTCGCCGAAGTCGTCGTCAGGAACCCCGAAGACCGCCACATCGACGACCGACGGGTGTGACACCAGCAGGTTCTCGGCCTCCTGCGGATACACGTTCACCCCGCCGGTGATGATCATGTAGGCCTTCCGATCGGTCAGGTAGAGGAAACCGTCGGCGTCGACGTGGCCGACATCGCCAAGGGTGCTCCAGCCAGAAGGATGGCGACTTGCTGCGGTCTTCTCGGGATCGTTGTGATATTCGAAGGTCGCGCCGCTTTCGAAATAGACCGTGCCGGACTCACCGACCGGCACCTCATCGCCGTCCTCGCCAACGATGTGCACCGAGCAGTTGATGGGAACGCCGACGGTTCCCGGATGCGCCAGCCACATGTCGCTGTTGCAGTAGACGAAGCCATTGCCTTCGGTGCCCGCGTAGTACTCGTGGATCACGGGCCCCCACCATTCGATCATCTGCTGCTTCACGGCGACGGGGCACGGCGCGGCCGCGTGGATCGCCGCTTGAAGGCTCGAGACGTCATAACGCTCTCGGACCTCGGGCGGAAGTTTGAGCATCCGCACGAACATCGTCGGCACCAATTGAGAGTGGGTTGCTGAGTGCCGTTCGACAAGCGCCAGGTACTCGGCTGCGTCGAAATGCTCCATGACGACCACGGTCGATCCGCAGGCCTGAACGGCCATGCAGAACCGCAACGGGGCCGCGTGGTAGAGCGGAGCAGGGGAGAGGTAGGTCTTCGTGTCGTCCATCGCGAAGAGCAGTTCCAGAAGGGTCTTCACCCCGCTGGAGAACTCCTCGAGTGGCGTCGTCGGCACTGCGGGTAGCACGCCTTTCGGGCGACCGGTCGTGCCGGAGGAATACAACATGTCGGTGCCAGCCACTCTCGCCGGAAGAGGGGAGGCGTCGTGCCGAGCGACCGCGGCCTCGTAGGACTCGTGACCTTCGATTGTCCCGTCGAGCATCAAGCGCCGCTCGACATGAGGTGTCGCATCGACGATGGAGCCGGCGAGCGTCGAGAGGTGGTGGGAGGTGATGAAGACCCGCGCACCGCAGTCGTGGACCACGTAGCCGAGCTCCTCGGCCGTCAGTCGGGAACTGGCCGCGGTGTAAATGAGGCCCGCGTAGTTGCAGCCCCACAGGACCTCGAGATATCGCGGGTGGTTCTCCATGCAGATCGCCACGTGATCACCGGGTTCGAGCCCGCTCTCGCGAAGAAGTCGCGACAGGCGGTTCGCGGCGGCGTCGAGTTCCGCGAAGGTCTGTGTCCATCCGGTTCCCGCCATGACGACGGCGGCTTTGTCGGCGTGTTGGGCGAGGTGCGCTCCCGGGTACATGCCGTCTGAAGGTAGCCGACGCTACGTTGCGCTGGATGGGGGAGCGCTGGGCCGATCGAGGTCCGCAACTCGCGCGGCTCTCGGAGCGCCTACGCACCGCAGATAGTCAGGGTCCGGCAGATCGAGCCCTTCTCGACTTCCTGCTGGTCCTCGGTGAGGTGCTCGACCCCGATCTGGACGATGCCGCTGCTCGGCGAGCCCTCGACGGACTTGTCGCCCGCATTGCCGAGGACCCCTCTCCACGGGGCGTGGTCCGCGCGCTGAGTGAGAAGGGATTCGGTGGCGCGGGGAGAACCTTTCTCTCGTGGCGCAACTCATCACCAGCGCACACCCTCGTGGCGGGATCGGGACTGCCACTCACCCTCGGTCTCATCACTGTGGTCGCGGCTGCGGAGGCTGGCGTGTCACTTGACCTCATCGGGCTTCCCTTCCATGTGGTGGTCGGATGTCCGACGGCGGCCGGGCCTGCCATGGGCGAGTCGTTCAGCGGACATGACACTTACATCGACGCCCTCGTCCCCTCGCTGTGCGATCGGACCGCCCTCGAGCAAATCGTCGAACGGAACTCGCGTGGGCGACTCAGTCTCGACCCGTCGATGCTCGCCGTGATGACCGCGGGGGATGTGATTGCCCGGGTGATGAACAACCTTGAGAATGCCGCGAACGCTGGTCGGGATCTTCCTCTCCTTGGTCTGGTTCGGGTCATTCGAGCCGTCATTGGATCTCAGGATGCGCCAGATCGATCAGGAGCTGCCGCTCGCCACCTGCTCAACTGATCGGGTGATCGACCGCGAACTGAAGCAATGTCTCGGCCAGATGATGAAGGGAGTCGAGGTGGTCGGGGCGCGCCACGCCGGTGTCTCCCGTGCGTACACCAGTCACTGGGTGACCCAAGTCAGCTTCGCGGAGCCCATTCTCATGGCGAGCGTGTCCCCTCGCCATGACACCCACCCCTTGATGGTCGCCTCGGGGGAGTTCTCAGTGAACCTCCTCGCCGGCGACCAGGTCGCCGAAGGGCAGTACTTCTCGTATCCCGGGCGCCGGTTCAACTACATCGCGACCGAGTACATCGCGCCGTGGCCGAACGACGCCGAGGGGCCACCGATCGTGCCGGGATCCATCGCCCACCTCCGGTGCTCGATCCTCGATCGACGTGAATGTGAGGATCACGAACTGATTTTCGCTCGGGTCGTCGAGGTGGTTCCGGGCCGATTGAAGGAGCCACCGTTGCTCTACTCCAGCCGACTCGGGTGGCGAATCGCCGGGGATAAGGCGCGCGAGCCAGGTTCAAGCGTCCGCGACACGCTGCTTGAACGGCTCGGGGAGGAACCCGGTTCCGTCGACGACTGACGAAGCGTCAGTCCGGTGCGCCCCCGGCGACCGTTCCGGGAGGAGGTCCCGGGTTGTTCGCGACGCCGCGGCAGACGTCCTCGACATACGCGGCGATCCGATCGACCGGGAGAAGGTCGGGCGCGCGGCCCTCGGCGTCGGGTTCACCATCGAGCGCGGTCAGCACCTCAGGGGCGACATCGCTGGCACCGGTGTCCGCCTCGAGGGTCGGGTTCGCGGTCTCGCTCGTTGAGGTCGTGTCCATAACGAGCTCGCGCGACGGCGTCACCTCGACCTCAGCTCGCAAACCTGCGATCACGGTCTCGAGATCGCCGCGCAGCTCCTCGGGTACCAGGGTGACGATCTCGGAGTAGCGGGTGGCGATCTGCGCCTCGGAAAGGGTGCCCGTCTCGGGATCGTCGACCGCGAGCAACGTCGCGCACGGCTCTGAGGTAGGAACGGTGAGCGCTGGGGCCTCGGGTGCGTCAGGAGCAGGCGGCTGCACCACGGTGACGACGGATGGCTCGAGGAGGGCCTCCTCTTCGACCAGGGCGCATGAAGCGAGCAGGAGGGACGGGATGAGCGCCAGCGCTCGAAGTCTCACGTCGATGTGCTCACGATGACCGCGAGGAGCAGGGCTGCCACCGCGGAGACCGAGCCCACCGCACCCCCGAGCGCCTTGACGAGACGTGAACTCGAGAGAGAGTGCGCCGCGGCGGCCGCTCCGCTCAACGCTACGGCGACGATCTTCAACGCGAGGGCGATCTGAGCCCCAGCGTCCAGAGTTCCGATCGACAGCAGTGACCACACACCGGTCACGACAGCGACCGTGAACGCGGGCCAGGCGATTCGGGCGAAGCCTCGCGCGACGACAGGGAGGGCGTCGCGGTGATCACGTCGGAGTCCTGACACCAGGCCAGCAAGCACAAACTGACCACCGACCCAGATCGATGCGGCGAGGATGTGCAAGAAGATTCGAATGGTGTCGACGTTCATCACAACTCCGCGAGGACGTGGGATGCCGGCAGTGACCGGTCATCCATCTGTGGTCGGCTCAGGGTCGAGCCTCCGAGGAGGGCGGTGCAGGCGGTCTCGATGGCGTGTTGGAGATCGCGGATATTGCGCGGCGGCGGAAAATACTCGTCCTCGGTGGTGACCCGCACCGCGTGAACCCCCTGTCGTGGTGCCAGACGCTCCACGACCTCCTCGACCAGGGACTCCGGCGCTGACGCCCCGGCGGTGAGACCGACGACTCCCGAGAGGTCGCCAGGTAGTTCATCGGCGGCGTTGACTCGCAGGACACGGGCGCAGCCAGCCTCAACAGCAAGGCGCTGCAGAGCCATCGTGTTGGATGAGTTCTCGGAACCGATCACGACGATGGCATCGCAGTCTTCGGCCAGCGCGAGCAGCGAGGCTTGGCGATTGGTCGTCGCGAAACAGAGATCACTTCGACCGGGCATCCAAACCTCAGGGAAACGTTCCCTGACTCGCACCGCGACCGCGTCCCAATCTCGATGGGAGAGCGTTGTCTGGGCGAGCAAGGCCACGGGCTCTGAGAAGTGGGGGAGCGCGTCGACCTCCTCGACGCTTTCCACCCGCGAGATTGCCGTCGGGGCGACCGCCATCGTTCCGACCGCCTCCTCGTGACCCTCGTGGCCGACGTAGACGATCCGGTATCCCTTGCCGGCCCGCACTTTCACTTCGTGGTGCACCTTGGTGACCAGCGGGCAGACGGAGTCGACGACGAAGGAGCCGCGCTCTCGGGCCGCAATCACCACTTC